>NZ_JADKNF010000028.1:0-26029 GCF_017808125.1 Pseudoalteromonas sp. PA2MD11 | reverse complement strand
TATGAGCCCGCATATAAGCACGCAGTCTGACAAAATTAACGAAGGGTATTGTGCAATAGGAGGAGTCCATATAAGGCGTTTTAACGCCGAAAAAAAGTTATTAGATATCAGTCGTTAGAAGTTAGATTAGATTGTGCCAACGCATACTTAAATTGGAATGCCCATCCGTAGGCGTGAAATTTATTTCGCGCGAAATATATTTCACACCTACGGTATCGGGATTAGCCATAGCAAGGTACAGGCACAATCTAACCTAAACCTTATGGCTTAAAGCTCTTTTGTTTTAATCTGATAGCTGACGGCTGAAAGCTGATAGCTCCTTTCCCCTCGCTAACTTATCGAGTTTCGCTGTGCTCTGCCCAACACGCTGTTATTAATACCCTTCAAACCTTGTTGCACAACCTATGCCTATGCACTCAACACGGCTGTCGAGTTCTAACAGCTCTAAATTATAGCTTTTGCTAACATCTACCTTTTGTAGTGGGTTATTAAAAAGGCTGATATCTACTAAATTTGCATGTTCACGTAAATCAATGTTTTTTAATTTGTTATTCGACAAAAAGAGCACTTGGAGCATGGGGTTTGCTGTTAAATCGATAGTGCTTAACTGGTTATTACCGGCGTAAAGTGCAGTTAACTTTTTATTATGGCTGATGTCTAAAGAGCTAAGCTGGTTGGCATCTAGGTTTAGTTCGCTGAGCATCTTGAACTTGCTTAAATCTAGGTTTTTTAACTGATTATTTGCAAGCTCAAGATTACGAATACCACTCGGTATATTTACTTTTGTGAGCTTATTGCCCGACAGATTAAGTTGATACAGTTCAGAATTAACAAGCGTCAATTCGCCTGTCAGCTTATTATCTTTAAGATCAAGCCATGTAAGTTTACTGTTAGTGCTTACATCAAGCTTTGAAAGCTTATTACCACTCAGCATTAAAGTCTCTAACTCTTCGTTGTTACTTACATCAATACTCGTAAGGCTGTTTTGGCTTAAATCAACACGGAAAAGCTGGCTGTTGTGACTTATGTCGATTTCGGTCAGCTGGTTTGGCACTTTTTTATCGGCAGGCCTACTTGTAATGCCACCAATTTCACCAACTATGAAGCTATCTCCTTCATTACTGAGGACGAGTTTTGTTAAGTTACTAAAATGCTCAACCCCTTTGGCTGAGGTAATACCGCGATCTCTGCAATGTATTTTTGTCACCTCCCCCACTGTTTTATAGCCACTTTCATGTAAACACGCTAAGAAATTAGCATCAGCAACCACGCTCTCTATTGGTGTATCGTCATTAGCCGAAGCACCAGCAACCCCAAGATTTAACACAAACAAACCGGCCAAAGCCATTTTAATGCTCACAAAGTTCCCTTTTAACATTCTTTCACCTTAAAATTTCAACAACATAATCAGGTGGTTAAGTAAGAGGTTTCACCACCCAACAACAAAGCATGCATAATACAGGTTATTTGACATTTGTACCTATATAAATACATAAATTCTTCCGAAGTTGTTTTTTAATGGATTCGCGCGAAATAAATTTCACGCCTACAGTGCTAGGTGCTAGGTGCTAGGTGCTAGGTGCAAGGTGCAAGGTGCAAGGTGCAAGGTGCAAGGTGCAAACAGCATAGTGTCGGGATTGGGATTGGGATTGGTAAAGAGGTTAGGCAAAAAGAAAGACCTGACCCCATAGCTTCCGCCCGCTTTCTTTTCTGTATAGCGCCTCATCGGCTTGAGAACACTTGGGGTCTTGCATTTTTCCTGGACCAAACACCAATCTCACGTTTAATACTCTCCCCCGTCATCACGCCCTGAAAATAAGTAATTGATGAGTAGTTCATTTCATGGATGAAATCAAAGCCGTGACTTCGCCATGGATGGCGATTACACGGCGTTTACGTTCACACCAATTAATTATTTGAAGGATTAAGCGTGATGCTCGGGTGGCGCTGGGAGAGTCCTGAGAGGGGTCAGCGGCAGCCCCTCTTTGGCTGCCGTCGCCAGCGCGACAAAACCTTGAATAAGGTTTTTAATGTAGGTCGCGGATTTATCCCGACAAAAGTTAGCAGTAGGAATCATCAGCCAAGGTGATACAATTTTTGGGCTATAGCCGACTCCTACAACAATATTGAGCTCGGTGTAGCATGAAGCGCCTCTGTGGTGAAATAAATTCATTTTTCGCCCTAAAGGACGACCTACAACAAACTATTGCGAGCGAAATAAATTTCACGCCTACGGTATCGAATTCAGCCATAGCAATATACGGGCACAATCAACTTATGACTTACAGCTCTTTTGATTTAATCTGATAGCTCCCTTCCCCTTGACTCTCGCTAACTTTCCCCTTGCTAACTTTCCCCAAGACACAAAAAAGCCGTTACATTGCTGCAACGGCTTTTTGGCATTTGAATTTAATCAAACCTTAGTCACGGTATGTCTCAACCGCTGGGCATGAACAAACTAGGTTACGGTCGCCGTATACGTCATCGATACGGGTTACTGTAGGCCAGAATTTGTCTTTTGCTACGCTTGGTACTGGGAATGCAGCGTAGAAACGGTCGTATGCACGATCCCACTCATTGCCTAGTACGTCTGCTTGTGTGTGCGGTGCAAACACTAGCGGGTTGTTTTCAATTGACCATTCGCCAGATGCGATACGGTCGATTTCTGACTTGATTGACACCATTGCTTCGATGAAACGGTCGATCTCAACTTTAGACTCAGACTCAGTTGGCTCAATCATTAGTGTGCCTGCTACTGGGAATGACATCGTTGGTGAATGGAAACCATAGTCTTGTAGACGTTTAGCTACGTCCATTTCTGTAACGCCTGTTTGCTCTTTGATTGGGCGTAGGTCAACAATACACTCGTGCGCAACGCGGTTGTTACGGCCACGGTATAAAATTGGGTAGTGCTCGCTTAGCTTCTCAGATAAGTAGTTAGCGTTCACGATAGCCATTTCTGTTGCTTGTTTTAAGCCTTCAGAGCCCATCATGGCAATGTATGCCCACGAGATTGGTAAAATAGCTGCTGAGCCGTAAGGAGCAGCAGAAACCGCACCGTTACCGATGTTTGTGCCAGCAACATTAATTACGCTATGGTTAGGCATAAATGGCGCTAGGTGAGATTTAACACCGATTGGGCCAACACCTGGACCACCACCACCGTGTGGAATACAGAATGTTTTGTGTAGGTTAAGGTGCGATACGTCAGAACCAATTGAACCTGGGCTTGTAACACCTACTTGCGCGTTCATGTTTGCGCCGTCCATGTACACTTGACCGCCGTGCTGGTGCACGATGTCACAGATTTCACGAATTGTTTCTTCGTAAACACCGTGTGTAGATGGGTATGTGATCATGATACAAGATAGGTTTTCAGATACCTCTTCGGCTTTCGCTTTAAGGTCTGCCATATCAACGTTACCGTTTTTATCACAGTCAACAACCACGATTTTCATGCTTGCCATTTGTGCAGACGCTGGGTTTGTACCGTGCGCTGAACTTGGGATCAAACATACGTTACGGTGACCTTCACCACGTGACTCGTGGTATTTACGAATCGCGATTAAGCCTGCGTATTCACCTTGTGCACCTGAGTTAGGTTGTAGTGAAACTGCATCGTAACCTGTGATGTTTACTAACCAATCATGTAACTCTGTCATCATGATTTGGTAACCAGCTGCCTGATCAAGTGGGCAGAATGGGTGTAAGTTTGCAAACTCAGGCCAAGTGATTGGGATCATCTCAGCTGTCGCATTAAGCTTCATTGTACATGAACCTAATGAGATCATTGAGTGGTTAAGCGCTAAGTCTTTGTTCTCTAGGCGCTTGATGTAACGCAGCATTTCAGTCTCGCTGTGGTACGAGTTGAAGTTAGGGTGCGTTAAAATTTCGTCATCGCGTACTAGGCTTGCAGGAATTGAGTTGCTGCCGTTTACTTCGATTTCGTTTGCTAGCGCATCAACGCTTAGGCCGTGATCTTCACCTAAGATGATGTCGAATAACTCAGCTACGTCTGCACGAGTTGTTGTTTCTGATACAGAAATTGAGTATTCACCTGCGCGGTTAGACGCAAAGTTAACGCCGTGCTCTACTGCACGTGCAACGATTTCATCTTTGTTATCTGCAACAACAGTCAGTGTATCGAACCATGTGTCGTGCTTAAGGTTTACACCTTTCGCTTTTAAGCCTGCCGCTAAGATATCTGCAAAACGGTGGATACGCTCAGCGATAGTTTTAAGGCCCTGTGGACCGTGGTAAACCGCGTAGAACGCTGCCATGTTCGCTAGTAATACTTGCGCTGTACAGATGTTTGAGTTGGCTTTTTCACGACGAATGTGTTGTTCACGTGTTTGCATTGCCATACGTAGTGCATCGTTACCTAAACGGTCTTTAGAAACACCGATAATACGACCTGGTAGTGAACGCTTGTACTTGTCACGTGTTGCGAAGAATGCAGCGTGTGGACCACCGTAACCCATAGGTACACCAAAACGCTGTGCTGAACCAAGTACTACGTCTGCACCTAGTTTACCTGGCGCTTTAAGCATTAATAAGCTCATGATGTCTGCAGCAACACAGGCAATCGCTTTTTTGTCTTGTACTTGTGCAATTAGGTCAGTTACGTCAGTGATTTCACCGGTTGTTGATGGGTATTGGAATAATGCACCAAAAATCTCATGATTAGCCGCTTCGCTTGCAGGACCAACAACAACTTCAAAACCAAACTGGTCTGCACGTGTAGCCACAACGTCGATAGTTTGCGTATGTACGTCATCAGCAATAAAGAAGATGTTTGCTTTTTTAGCTTTAGCAACACGCTTTGCAAGGCCCATTGCTTCTGCAGCAGCCGTTGACTCGTCAAGTAATGACGCGCTTGCTAAATCAAGACCAGTTAGGTCTAGGGTCATAGTCTGGAAGTTTAATAATGATTCTAAACGACCTTGTGCAATCTCTGGTTGGTATGGTGTATACGCAGTGTACCAGCCTGGGTTCTCAAGTACGTTACGTAAAATTACGTGTGGTACGTGAGTTGGGTGGTAGCCTTGACCGATGTATGATTTGAACACTTTATTTTTGCTTGCTACTGATTTTAAGTAGCTTAGTGTTTCAACTTCAGTGCGGCTTTCGCCAATTGATAAACCTTGCTCTAAGCGAATGCTTGCAGGTACCGTTTGACCGATCAGCTCTTCAACACTCGATACTCCAAGAGCGCTTAGCATGTCGCTTACTTGCGCTGGGCTTGGCCCAATGTGACGGCGAATAAAATCTTGCTTTTGCTCTAATTGTTCAAGAGATTTGGCGTTTGACATTTGTCCAGATTCCTATGATCCAAAAAAAAGTGGTTACTGCCAATGGGTAACTGGCAATAACTTAAAAACAGGTTGATTCAGTAACTTACAGCGTATGGAAAAGTAAGCTATAAAATCATAAAAGCCCCTGTGAAACCCAAGCTACGCATTTAATTAGCTGGGGATCTAGACGGGGCTTTTAGTCGGCGTGACTAATTAATTAGTCTTCGTCGATTGTGTTAGCGTAGCCTTCAGCGTCTAACAGGTTATCAAGCTCTGATGTGTCAGATGCTTTGATACGGAATAACCAACCGTCAGTGTACGGGTCGTTATTTACTGTTTCAGGCGAATCTTCAAGCTCTTCGTTGATTGCAACGATTTCACCGCCGATTGGTGCGTAGATGTCTGATGCTGCTTTTACAGACTCAGCTACTGCGCAGTCTTCACCCGCGTCAACTTCATCACCAACTTCTGGTAATTCAACGAATACCATGTCGCCAAGAAGTTCTTGTGCGTGCTCAGTGATACCTACAGTAAACGTACCGTCACCTTCGTCGCGAACCCACTCGTGTGAAGTAGCATATTTTAATTCGCTTGGGATATTGCTCATCTTTTTGTTCCTTTGGTTTATATTGGGTGATAACACCAAATTTTTTATAGTTTAGATAACTGATTTGCCGTTACGTACAAAGCAAGGTTTAACAACCTTAACGTTAACCAGTTTTTTACGCATCTCTACTTGGGCTGTTTCGCCAGTTGAACGCGGAACGCGTGCTAGCGCAACACTGTGACCAAGAGTTGGTGAGAATGTACCAGAGGTAATCACCCCTTCACCACCTTCAACGATGACTTTTAAACCGCTACGCAATACGCCTTTTTCTTCAAGCACTAAACCAACTAGTTTGTCTGTGCTCTTGTCAGCGCGTTGCTGTTCTAATACTTCACGACCGATAAACTTACGATCTTCTGGCTCCCATGCGATTGTCCACGCCATGTTTGCAGCAAGTGGAGAAACACTTTCGTCCATATCTAGGCCGTAAAGGTTCATACCCGCTTCAAGACGTAACGTATCACGCGCACCTAGACCCGCTGGCGCTACGCCTGCGTCTAGAAGTTGTTGCCATAAATCAGCAGCTTGATCGTTAGGCACTACGATTTCATAACCATCTTCGCCAGTATAGCCTGTTGTCGCAATAAATAAATCACCTGCTTGCACACCAAAGAAAGGCTTCATACCTTCAACAGCAGCTTGTTGCTCTGCGTTAAGTACTGTTGCTGTTTTAGCACGTGCGTTAGGGCCTTGAACGGCAATCATTGCAAACTCAGGACGCTCAGTAACCGTTACGGCGAAATCAGCCGAAACTTTAGCTAAATGCGCTAAATCTTTTTCACGTGTTGCTGAGTTAACTACTAAACGGTAGTTCGTTTCTGAGAAGAAGTAGATGATTAGGTCGTCGATTACGCCGCCTTCTTCGTTAAGCATACCTGTGTAAAGTGCTTTACCTGGTACAGTTAACTTAGCAACGTCGTTTGCAACTAGCTTACGTAAGAACGCTTGTGCTTGCTCGCCTTGAATATCGACAATAGTCATGTGAGATACGTCAAACATACCTGCATCTGTGCGAACCGCATTATGCTCTTCGATTTGTGAGCCGTAGTTGATTGGCATTTCCCAGCCGTGGAAATCAACCATTTTTGCGCCAGCTTCAAGGTGCTTAGCATGTAAAACTGTTTTAGAAGTCATAATATTCCTTCACTTTTAAATTAACCCACAAGTTGTGGGGCGTGGCCTCAATTTAATGAGGGGGAATAACATGGGCGGCGATTATACATTAGTTGCACAGTTGTCACACCCAAATTGCGATTTTGTAACTAAAAAACAGCTAAACACCCAAGTGCGTAGCTGTTTTAAAAATTTTATCTTTTAAGCAACGTTGGCTAAGGCTAAATCAAAGCCGAGCTGCTGCAAGTGCGTTTGCCATTTATCAAGCTCTGCTTGGCGCGCCACCAGCTGAAATTGCTGTGTTGCTTGGTTATCTATCGCGGTAATAAAAACCTCACCGCTTTGTGCACCATAGCAGCTGCGCATGTCTGATAAACGCAGCCCAGGCGTTAGCTTAAAGCTGTCAACCAAAGCATCAAACGCTTGCTCACCACTTAGGGTTAGCGCGCTTAAGTCGTCACGCATTACATAATCAATGTCGTAACGTAGTTGTTGCTCATTAATAAGCGACTGTAATTGCACGCTGGCATCTTTACCTAATACAAAGCGAAATGCAGTTTCGTTAAAGTAATACAGGGCATAAGCGTAGCTGCTTGTTAGGTCATCGTCTAATGAACTACGTAAGCCTAAACCGCTGGCGGTTAGCTTATTAATATCAAGACCTAAAATAGCCGTTAAAAATGGGATTGCTTCAGTGCCACTAAAATCCATAATGGCAGTATCGCTATTAGCTTGTAGCACGTTGTCTGCTGGGGTCTCAGCTTGGCTGTGGCGAGCAAACATTATTGGCGTAAAAGTCATATGTGACACCTATCAATCATTAATGGCTGAAGTATATTGCGCCGTGCTAGCAACAACAAATTGTAATTATTTATCAATTGATAAATAATGCTTATATATACAGCCCTATAAATAGAATTTTTTAATGAAAAACATTTCTACCGATAGTTTACGTACTTTAGTCACCGTTGTTGAAGTTGGCGGATTTGCCAAAGCGGGTGAATTATTGGGGCTATCACAACCGGCTGTGAGCTTACAAATAAAGCGCCTTGAAGACATGCTGGGCCATAAGCTATTTAAAAAGCAAGGCCAGCGCCAAGTGCTTAATCAGTATGGCGAATTGCTTATGCCACTAGCAAAGCAAATGCTGCAACAAAACGATGCTATTTTGCAGCAGTTCACCAGCGAAAACGTGACCGGTAAAGTGCGCTTGGGGATCCCCAGTGAATTTGCTGCACGTATTTTACCGTCGATCATTGGTGACTTCGTGGCCCTCTACCCTGACGTATCGCTCGAAGTGCGCTCTCGTTTGAGTAAACATTTGTTGTCGGTCTCGCGCCAAGATCAATTCGATTTAGTATTGGCATTAAACGAAGAGCTAGAATCTGCCAAGTTCCCGATTTTTATGCAAGACCAACTAGTATGGGTGGGTGATTTAAACCTTGCACAAAATGATGTAGTAACGCTTGTAACCGCCCCCGAGGGATGTATTTATCGCCGCCGCGCAATCGAGGCGCTACAAAGTGCGGGTATTAAATACCGCATTGCCTACAGTAATGCCGACTTAACTGGCCTAACTGCAGCATTAAAAGAAGGCTTAGGCATTACGGTACTCGCAAAAAGCACCGTACCGAATGAGCTTAACTACCAACTGCAAACCAAAGACCTCCCCGAGCTTGGTCAGATCGGTATTAGTTTAATTAAACGCACCGACGACCCCGGCACCGCCGTAGATAAACTCGCCGAATTCATCGCCCTACGTTTGACGTAGGTTTGAGTTGCGAGTTTTCAAAATTGTAGCTGCGATTTTATATCGCGTAATTTGATGAATAATCACAAAGAGGAAAAGAGACGCTGCGCTTTAGAGGGATTATTAAAACCAATTTTGATGGTTTTATTGGGTTGCTCATTCCCTTCTCACTGTCTTCTCTTTGTGCAAAAAATTATTGAACCACAGAGAACACCGAGGCGCTTCGCGCTACATAGAGAAAGTAATAATCACAAAGAGAATAAGAGGCGCTCCGCTTTAGAGGAAAAATACCCTTTTTGGTTGTTTTATTGGGTTGCTCATTCTCTTCTCATTGTCTTCTCTTTGTGCAAAAAAAATTGAACCACAGAGAAAAACAGTAAATTACGCGGGGTAAACCCGCTGCTACGAATTCGGCGTTAAAACGCCTCCTACAACTCGTACCTCGCTAACAATGAATCTGATACCTGACGGCTCCAAACGTTGGGTTTCGCTTTGCTCTAACCAACCTACGAGCTAATGAGTTAAGCACTGTAAGTCGTCATTTATGGCGACACATAATCGCTAACATTGACGGGCTAAAGCCCGACCTACGACTTATATGTTGATTTAAGAAATATCGCGCGAAATAAATTTCACGCCTACGGGTATGCATTTCAATTTAACTATGTGCAGGCACAATCTAACTTCTAACCACTGATATCTAATATCACCATTTTTTTCGGCGTTAAAACGCCTACACTCGTATCTCGCAAACTTTCCCCTTTACTTTTGCTAACTTGCTAACTTGCTAACTTTTCAATCTGATAGCTGATTGCTCCAAAGTTGGGTTTCGCTCCGCCTATTAAGTTTTACTTAACACCTCCCCAAACCCAATATCGTAATACAATACTACTGTATTTCTTATATCTGATTAATTTCAAAAACTTACAGTTCAGACCTGTTTTATTACAAATAGGATTGATTCGCATTACTTTACATGTTTTAATTGCGCCTGTTAAAAAAATCTAAACATATACAGGACACACAATGACACCTAAGTTTATTGTTTCTACGCTTTCGACTGCGGTCGCTTTATCTTTAAGCGCTAATGCTTTTGCAAAAGATGTAACTAAAGAAGAGAAAAACTTCGAGCAAATCACTGTAATTGGCTCTGCATCTGCAATTAACGATATTCCTGGCTCTGCTACTTTTATTGATGAGCAAGAACTAGAAAAGTTTGAATATACTGATATCTCTCGTGTTTTAAGTGCTGTACCGGGTGTATATGTACAAGAAGAAGACGGCTATGGCCTTCGTCCTAACATCGGTATGCGTGGTACGGGTACAGGTCGTAACGACAAAATATCAGTAATGGAAGACGGTGTACTTGTAGCACCAGCACCTTACTCAGCGCCTTCTGCTTACTACTTCCCTACTATGGGTCGTATGGAGTCTATCGAAGTACTTAAAGGTGCAGCTTCTGTAAAGTATGGCCCGCGTACAACAGGCGGTGTTTTAAATTTAGTTTCTCGTAGCTTACCAACTGAAGGGTCTAAAGGTTTACTTAATGCTGAACTTGGTAGCGACGGTTTCTACAAAGGTCATGCTTACTTCGGTAAAAAGAAAAACAATGCTGCGGGCCTTGTAGAAGTATTCACTTACGGTGCAGATGGCTTTAAAGATTTACCAGTTGGTAGCGACAACACAGGCTTCGAAAAGAACGATTTCTTATTAAAGTTTGGTTTTGACTTTGGTGATAACGAAGCACACAGCCTAGAAATGAAATTAAAGTACTCAGACGAACGTTCTGACGAAACTTACATGGGTTTAACTGACGCTGATTACCAAGAAAACCCTTACCGTCGTTATGCAGCATCGCAAAACGATGAAATGAACACACAACACAATGCATACCAAATCAACTATGCATATCGTTTTGGTAAAGGTTACGAGCTACTTGCTACAGCTTACCTAAACGACTTCCACCGTAACTGGTATAAAGCAAGCAAAGTAAGCAGCAGCTACCTTGAGCAATACAGCGAGTTTGAAGCAAACCCAACAAGCGAAGGTATTGAAGGTATCGGCGTAAAAGCGAATAACCGTGATTACCAAGCGAAAGGCTTACAAACTGAATTCCATATCCCTGCGGGCAACCACTACATCACAGTTGGTGCACGTTACCACGAAGATGAAATGGATCGTTTCCAATGGGAAGACAAGTACACACTTAACCAAGACCTATCAATGACGCTTACAGAAAAAGGCGTTCCAGGTTCAAACAGCAACCGTTTAGATAGCGCAGAAGCAACTACCCTATTCATTCAAGATGAGTGGTCACTTGATGCATTAGTCATTAGTGCAGGTCTTCGCTACGAAGACATCACAATCAAACGTGTTGAATGGGCTAAGTCTGATCCAAGTCGTGAAAATGGCTTAACAAAAGATATCAGCAACGATACTGAGATCTTAGTACCATCACTAGGTGCCACTTACACAGTAAGCGACAACCTAACGCTTCTTGCTGGTATTCAAAAAGGTTACGCTCCAGCGGCACCGGGTAATGCGGATCAAGAAGAAGAAGAGAGTGTTAACATTGAGCTAGGTGGTCGTTACGATTACGCTGGCATTCAAGGTGAAGTAATTTACTTTAACTCTGACTACACAAACATGCACGGTAACTGTACTGCGGCTGTAGGTTGTAGCGATGACAATATTGGCGACCAATACAACTACGGTGAAGTATCTGTGTCTGGTTTTGAGCTAAGCGCAGGTAAAGTTTTTGCTACTAAAGCAGCTTCATTCCCAGTTCGCTTAACTTACACTTACACTGATTCTGAGTTCGACAATGCGTTTGAATCAGATCTTTGGGGAAGCGTAGAAAAAGGCGATGCAATGCCATACGTGCCTGAAAACCAATTAGCGCTTTCGATGGGTGCTGAGTTCTCAAGCTTCGTATTCGATACGCAAATGCGTTATGTGTCTGATGCACACGCAGACTTAACAGACTCAGGTCGCAATGCAATCGACAGCCGCGTTGTATGGGATTTAGCAGCTAAATACCTAATCGACGACAAACAAAAAGTATACCTAACAGTAGATAACCTGTTTGACAAAACCTACGTTGCAAACCGTGCAAACGGCGGTATTCAACCAGGTAAACCACGTACCCTACAACTAGGTTACAGCTACTCGTTCTAATAAAACGACTTAGCGAAATATCAAAAGCCGTGTGATGAAAATCCCACGGCTTTTTTGTGGGTGTTAGTTAGCAAGATAGTAGCCGCGATTTTATATCGCGTAACTCAATGGATATTCACAAAGAGCATAAGAGGCGCTGCGCTTTAGAGGAAAGTAACTAATAGTTTTATTGGGTTGCTCATTCTTTTCTCATTGTCTTCTCTTTGTGCAAAAAATAGTGAACCACAGAGAACACCGAGACGCTTCGCGTTACATAGAGAAAACATAATTTAAAATAATAATCACAAAGAGGATAAGAGGCGCTGCGCTTTAGAGGAAAAGCAACAAAATCTTATGGTCTTTCTCATTCTTTTCTCATTGTCTTCTCTTTGTGCAAAAAATTATTGAACCACAAAAAACAGTAAATTACGCGGGGTAAACCCGCTGCTACCTGTTCGGCGTTAAAACGCCTCCTACACCTCGCATCTCGTTCCTCGTATCTCGCAAACTTTCAATCTGAAAGCTGATGGCTCCAAGCGTTGGGTTTCGCTCCGCTCTAGCCAACCTACGAGCTAATGAATCAAGCACTGTAAGTCGTCATTTATGGCGACACATAATTGCTAACATTAACGGGCTAAAGCCCGACCTACGTGTTACTTCTGTGGTTTAGATAAGCATCGCGCTAAATAAATTTCACGCCTACTGATGAGCATTTTAGCTCCTTTGTTTTCAAGCTGATAGCTGAAAGCTGATAGCTTTAGTTTACCCACAAAAAAGCCGCGGTGATGGGCGTACCGCGGCTTTGCCTAACTTGAAATAATCTACCGGGTTATTTCCAGCTTCTCATCTTATGGCCTTTTAAGGCGTAAAATAAAATGAATACATAACTTGGTATCATCACAATGTAAGCGCCTTGTGCACCAAGGCCTGCAACGTTTCCTAAACCGATTAATAACGGGCCTAGTGCACCACCAGCAATACCCATGATCAATAAGCCTGATGCAGTGCCTGTTAAGCGACCTAAGCCAGCTAAAGCCAGTGGCCAGATTGCAGGCCAAACCATGGCATTAGCAAAACCTAATAACGCAATGCATAACAATGGGTCTGGTAATTGCGGGCCACCAAATGGCACTAATAATAGGTTTGAAATAATAAACGAGTCATTGCTACCAAGTACCACTAACAACACGGTGATAATACCGGCAATACCCGACATTAATAACGCTGTTTGTTGGCTCATAAAGCGTGGAATAGTCAAAATACCTATCGCGTAACCAATCAACATACACGCCATGGTGTAAGAGGTCATAACTGAGTAGTCGGCAACGCCAATTTGTAAAGCGTACGAGCCAATGGTATCTGCTGCAATAACTTCAACAGCAACGTATAAAGCAATACCCACCACACCTAAAACTAAGTGAGGGTGTGCTAGGGTTTCTTTAATTTCACCTTTGCCGTTTGATGTTTCGTCTTCATCAAACACTAAATCAGGCAATGGTGCAAATTTGGCAAATGCTGCAAATAACATGATTAAAGCGGCAATCAACACATAAGGCATGATAAGGCTATTTGCCATAATGTCTTTTTGTTCTTGCGATAATTTACCTGCGCCATCAACCACACCGCTTACAACTACAGCGGCAAAAATAACAGGCACAATAACACCCGCAAATTTGTTTAATAAGCCCATGATACACACGCGCACAGCGGCTGATTTCTCAGAGCCCATTTTAACCACGTATGGGTTAACAGCGGTTTGTAGTACGGTTTGTCCAACACCTATCATTAATTGTGCGAACAAGAAAATTTCGATCATTTGCAGTTTCGCAGCCGGAATATACATCAGCGCCGATAAAGCCATAATCGCACAGCCAATCGCCATACCATTCTTATAACCAACGCGCTTGATCAACATAGCCGACGGGATGCCGGCAACTGTTACCGCAATATAAAAAGAAGAGATGATAAACGAAGCTTGTAACGGCGAAAGCTCAAGCATTTGCTGCAAAAATGGTGTAATTGCACCATTAAGCCACGTTATACACCCTAAGATAAAAAACATTGAGCCGGCCAATACCATTGGCAGCCAGATGCTTTGTTTTGTGTTGTTGTCACACTCAACCGTTGCTTCCATAATTGTTCTCTTAGTTTAATTATTTTTATTTGGTTGGAAACTAGTATACAACCCAACAGAGCTGTTTAATTTCCATACCAATCACAAAAATTTAATCATACACTAACAAAAATGACAGCGCTATCATTTTGCGTTCATATAAGTGCAAAAAAGCCGCGGCTAATTGCTTAGCTGCGGCTTAAACTAAATAGTAACAACTAGTTAGGTGTTATTTACCAATTGCTTCTTTTGCGAACAAATGTTTAATTGGGCCAAGGTTATCAACTAGGCTTAAACCAACACCACGTACAAGTTTTTTCAATGGGTTAGCGCCCGCAAATAGCTCTTTTAAGCCTTGCATCATAGCTATGTGTTTTTGTGCATCAAGCTTACGAGTACGCTCATAATCACGCAGCGTGCGTGCACTTGCAAACTCGCCTTGCTGATTACTTAATAGCTCAATTAAATAAGCGGCGTCTTTTAGGCCAAGGTTCATGCCTAAACCGGCTAATGGATGAATGGTATGCGCTGCATCGCCCATTAAAACCACTTTGCCCGACACCCACTGCTGGGCATAACGCATCTTAAGTGGAAACGCCATGCGCTCGCTTTGCACTTCACATAAACCACATTGGCCATCGAGGGCTGCCATAACCGCTTTATTAAAGTGGCTATCATCAAGCGCTAAAAGTGTGTCGCAATGCTCTGGGCTTGTTGACCAAACAATTGAGTGCGTATGTTTATCTGGCAAGGGTAAAAACGCCAGCGGCCCGGTTGGCAAAAACACTTGGCGTGCTGTGTTGTTATGCTCATCAGCGGTTTTAACCGTGGCAACAATGGCGTGATGGTCGTAATCTTTAAAAGTAATTGGCATGTTGAACTGCTTACGAATAGCCGAATTAGCCCCATCAGCCGCTACTAAAAGTTTAGCAATCACAGGCTCGCCGCTTTCAAGAGTAATAAACACATCAGAGTCGGTTTGATGAATTTGCTGATAGCGGGTTTCGAACAGTAAAGTAGCATTACTTTGCTTTTCAAGTTCGCTAATTAAAGCGTAGCGAATAATGTCGTTTTCGACGATATGACCGAGCTGCGGTAGGTCGAGGTCGTTATGATCAAAATGAATTTTGCCAAAGCTGTCTTGATCACGTACATCCATCGAGGTATACGGTGTAGCACGTTGTTTAATGATCTCTGGCCATACATTTAATGACTCGAATAAACCCTGACTAGCTAAGCTTAATGCGCTCACGCGAAGTGCGTAATCATCACCCGGTAAGGTTAGATTTTTACTCGCATCAATCACCACAACGCTGATATCTGCTTTTGCCAAACCTAGTGCTAGCGTAAGGCCAACACAGCCACCACCGACAATACAAACTTGTGCTTGTTTCATATCCGTTTACCTTGCTTAACCTGACCCATAAGCTGTTTTGCCAGCGGGGTTTTTAACGAGGAGAATAAATCCATTGAGAAAAGACCAATGCTGCGACCAAGCGCAAGCAATCGCGATGAGTTAGAGAACAAACGCACTAGGCTGTCTGTGAGTGTCATCACGGTAGTAATATCTTTACTGCGAGTTTGGCTGTAATAACGGGTAAAGGTGTAATCACCAAGGTCGTCTCTATTTGCCATATCACACAGTAGTTGCACATCACGCAGGCCTAAATTAAAGCCCTGCCCTGCGATAGGGTGAATAGCGTGCCCTGCATTACCAATTAATACCGTACGGTGGCTGCTCAGTGATTCGGCTTTACCATACACAAGCGGATAACTTGCACGCATACCCACTTTACTAAATGAACCGCCGCAGTAACCAAATGCTTTTTGCAACTCAGCTAAAAAGGCATCGTCTTCAAGCGCCATAGTGTGCTCAATTTGCTCAGGCTCCATGCACCACACCAGTGAGTATCGATTATTACTCATTGGCAATAGGGCCATTGGGCCGTGCTCAGTAAAACGCTCAAAAGCATGATGATGATGACCACCAGCCACTTCGATGTTAGCAATAATCGCCGCTTGCTGATAAGCGCGAGTATTAAACTCTATATTAGCTAGTTTACGGCTTTGCGAATGAGCACCATCGGCAATCACCACAAGCTTTGCGCTTAACTGCTCACCGGAGCTCAGCGTGATATTGGCAAAATCGCTTTGGTATTCAAGCTTGGCAACCGTATCAGGGCAATACAAACTAACATCAGTACGAGTAAGTTGCTGATGAAGGCTGCGCCCAAATGGGTTCACTTCGACCACATAACCAAGGGCATCATGGCCATATTCTTGGCAATTAATATGCGTTTTACCAAAATGACCACGGTCAGACACAGTTACTTTTTCAATCGCTGCCGCAAATGGCGCTTGGCAATCAAATGCATTGATTGATTTTAAGTACTGAACAGACTGCTGAGCCAGCGCAATGCTTCTATCATCAAAGCTTGGGTGATAGTCTGCGCTTACTTCATTTGCTTCAATTACAGCGATTGATAACTGCTTATTGCTCTGTTTTAGGCCCAGGGCACAACTTGCACCCGCCATTCCACCGCCGATAATGACAACATCAAACTGCTTTGCCACGCTTGCTCCTAGCCTTTATTTGCTTGCATCACTGCTTCAATGTCACTAATGGTTTTTGGAACCGAAATGGTCAGGTTTTCATGGCCATCTTTAGTGACAAGTAAGTTATCTTCAATACGAATACCGATGCCTTTATATTGCTCTGGTGCTTTTGCATCTTCGCTAATATATAAACCCGGCTCGATGGTGAGCACCATGCCCGGCTCAAATACGCGCTCTTTTTCATCAAGCTTATATTCGCCAACATCGTGTACGTCTAACCCTAACCAATGGCCAAGGCCATGCATGTAAAATGCTTTGCAGGCTTGATTTGCCATTAGCTCATCAAGCTCACCGGTTAAAATGCCTAAGTCAATAAGCCCTTGCGTTAATACCGTTGAGGCTAATTCATTGGCTTTCGATAAACTACCGCCTGGCTTTACTTGGCTGAATGCTGCTTCTTGAGCTGCTAATACAATGTTGTAAAGCGCCGCTTGTGGTTCGCTAAACTTGCCATTGATTGGGAAAGTTCGTGTGATATCTGCCGCATAACCTTCAAGTTCACAGCCAGAATCAATTAACACTAAATCGCCATCTTTTAGCTCAGCATCATTTTGTGTGTAGTGCAAAATGTTGGCGTTATCGCCACTGCCGACAATCGTGCCATAAGCAGGATGACGGGCACCATTCATTGCATAATGGTGGTGAAGCTCTGCTTCTAATTGATATTCAGTTGCGCCAGGTTTGGCAAACTGCATAGCGCGAATATGGCCTTGCGCACTAATTTCGCACGCTGTACGCATAATGTTTAATTCTGCGTCAGATTTAAACAAACGCATTTCATGCACTAAACCACGAATATCTTTAATGGTATGCGGTGCTTTATAGCCTTTTTTAGGTGCGCCGCGAAGAGTGCTTAATAAATCCCAAACCTTTGCATCGAAATTTGCGTAAGTGCCTTGTGCATAAAATAAAATCTGCTGGCCGTTCACCAAATCTAATAATTGCTCATCTAGTTCACTAAGTGGGCAAGTTGCGTCGAATAAGTACTCAGATTTAGCTTTTTCGAAGCCAATTCTTCGGCCATGCCAAATTTCAGCTAGTTTATCTTTGTTACGGCAAATAAGCGTACTTGGTGTATCGCTCGACGGGCAAAGCACTAAAACCGCATCTGGTTCGTTAAATCCAGTTAGGTAGAAAAAGTCACTGTCTTGACGAAATGCATATTCAGTATCACGGCTACGTGTCACTTCTCCTGCAGCAGGAATAATAGCCACGCTATTTTTATCCATCATCGCAAGCAAGCGCTCGCGGCGGGCTTTAAATTCAGCTTTATCGATTGCAATAGACGACATGCTAAACCTCTGTAATTTGATTAGTGAAGGGTCTTCTTAGGGTTTTTATCTGCAGGCTCTTTGCCTAATTCAGCAAAACATAAAAGCGCAGAAACACGTACATACTCAATCACTTCGTGCAGTGCTTGGCTGTCTTCTTCGGTCTCTTCAAACATGGTGTCTAGGCGGGTAATTTCACTAAAATCGCTGATCACTTCTTTCACATCAGCAGATAACTTGCCGTAATCTTTTTGTTTTAAACCAAAACCAAGCATAAAACCCGATACCCAAGATACTAAGCCATTGGCTAAATCGATCAGTGTTTCGTCGTCGCTTGGTAAGAATAGGTCAAATTGAAATTCTTCATCGCTAAAGCTGGCAACAACCTGAGAATACACATCAGCAAAAAATGCTTTTAAATCTTTACTAAAAGCTAAGCCATCATTGAATACATCGCTTAATAAACCTAAGTATTCGTCGGCTTCGATATTGATGCCACAGGCTAATAAACCACTGATCACACCATGGGCTTCTGCTGGTGCGACAAAAATTTCATTCTTTTCTAATAACAATTGGGCTTGTTGGTAATCAGGTAACGTGCTCATAACTTTTTCTTTGTTCGGCTAAGTAACGCCATGCTACCACTCGATAAATCGCAACTCCAATTAATTGTATGATTGAGGTCAAAAAGCAATCTGAAAAGTAAATAAGCAGTTAAAGGTGGGGAAAAACTACCCGAACGATCCGCTTTTTTTGCTTCTATGGTTTAAGGATTGAAACTTGTCTTATATACTGAAGGTGTTCCCTAGGGTGCAGGAGCTTGGTTAAGTCCCTGAGCCGATAAATTTTATGTTAGGGTTTCTGTTCGTTTACTATTGTGCAAGCTCGGCATGTACCGAGAAGCCTACGGTAGACCGCAGATCCCCGCCCTGAAACCTCAAGGTTTCAGGACTGACACCGGGCACCGCATACTTGGGGAACACCAACTCTTATTAAGTTATTTTCAACAAGAAAACATTATCCGCGACTTCCTCAAACTTTTCACATTGGCGTAAAGCTTCTATATCTGCCTCAGTAACATAAGTTTCTTTAAAATCCTTTTTACTTTTTTTATCTACAATGTAAAGGCTAAAAAAATCTCCGCATTTAGATACATATAGTTCACTTACATTTTCTAATGATATTATGTTGTTATCTATTTTAAGTGATGACTTTTGAACGACTATTGTATTAGGCCAACTTAAAAATCTGAACAAATAAACAACAAAAAATAAACTCGTCAAAGGAAAACTAACAATTACTATAATCCGTTTTACTTCTAATGCCTCCTTTGAAGGCATCAAAATGGCAATCGAAAACCCTACCAAACCAAGAAGTAATAAGATTAAGTGGTTTTGAATATTTTTTAGATTCAACTTTTTATTAAACTCTAAAGTCACAACTTCAGCCTTAGCCTCGATTTCATATCTATAATATAGATGTCGTCATTTATAACGACACATAATCGTTTAATTGACGGGCTAAAGCCCGACCTACATGTCATTTTGGTGATTTTAATATATCGCGCGAAATAAATTTCACGCCTACGGCACTGGGTTTAGCCATAGCAATGTGCTGGCACAATCTAACTATACCCTTTCCCCTTTCTAACTCGCTAACTTTTTTGTTCTGATAGCTGACGGCTGAAAGCTGATTGCTCCTGTGCGTTGGGCTTCATTTCACTCTACCCAACACACATGTTTTCAACCTATCGAACCCTACTTAAAAAATCCCTGAAAGCGCTCCATTAATAGGTAATTAACTGGCACTAATAGTAAGGTGATAAGCGTTGCGAAGATAATCCCAAAGCCAAGGCTTACAGCCATTGGAATAAGGAATTGTGCTTGCGTCGCTTTTTCAAATAACAACGGCATTAAGCCAATAAAGGTGGTTAAACTGGTTAGCATAACTGGGCGAAAACGTGCCGCCCCTGCAAGCTTAACGGTTTCCAGTAAATCACCGCCCTCTTCACGCTTCTTATTAATAAAGTCTACCAGTACCAATGAGTCATTCACTACAACGCCTATCAAGGCTAGCATGCCAAGCAGGCTCATAATGGTTAACTCCATGCCCATTACCCAGTGACCCATTACCGCACCTATCATGCCAAACGGAATAACACTCATCACAATTAATGGCTGCATATATGATTTAAACGGTATCGCTAATAACGCATAAATAATAAAGAATACAAACACCAGGCCCCAAGCGAGTGAACCAAATGATTCACGCTGCTCTTTAGCTTCACCTTCGAGCGAGTAATCAACGCCTGGGTATTGCACCATTAGCTCATCTAAGTAGGTTTTTAAGTCTGCTTGCAGTACCGTCATATTGGTATTTGATTTTTCAACATCGGCTGTCACATTCAACGTACGATAGCGATCAATACGATAAATAGACGATGGACTTTGCCCCGGTACTAAGGTCGCCACATGCGACAATGGCACTGTGCCACCTGTTGGTGTTTTAATTAAAATATCGGTTAAATCAGCAACTGAGCGACGTTCTTCAATTGGCAAACGCACCATTACACGCACATCATCGCGGCCACGTTGAATACGTTGAACTTGCGCACCAAAGAACGAATTACGCACTTGCTGCGATACATCAACACGGTTTAAACCAAGTGCCAAACCTTGCTCTGTTAGCTCAATTTGCAGCTCGTCTTTACCATCTGACATGCTATCGGCAATTTCGTACACAGTTGGGTAAGTTGCTAAGCGCTCTTTTACCTTTTCTGCCACAGCTTCAAGGGTATCGATTGAGCTGCCACTTAGCTGCACATCAATAGGATCTGAACTGCGACCAAATTCAGCACGGAAAGTTACACTCTCTGCGCCCGGTATAATACCAATAAGGTCACGCCATTCACTGGCAAGCTCTCGAGAGCCAATATCTGATTCACGTTTTTCGGCTGGTGTGATTTCAAAGCGCACACTACCTGTATTTGATGAACCACCACGGCCACCTGTGGTTGCCAAAATATTTAAAATCACGCTTTGACCATCTTCATCGCGATACTTGTCTTGTAGCTCTTTGGCCTTATCTGACATATCGATGATGTATTTGTTGGTCACTTCAAACGGTGTTCCTGCAGGGAATGTTAGCTCTGCGCGAACGGTTTCACTTGGAATACGCGGGAAGAATATAAACTTCGTCCAACCGCTGGTGATCAGGGTCAAAATGATAAAGAAAATACCTACGAACAAGCTGACCGTTGCTAATTTATTCTTTAGCGCAACATTTAGTAGCGGCTGATAGTACTTCATAATGGCGTGTTCAAAGCCATCGGCAAAACGCTGCTGAAACTGCTGCAGTTTTGACGGATTACTTTTTTCACTTCGTAGTTTTAAGTACTTTAAGTGAGCCGGCAGAACAAATTTAGACTCAATTAAAGAGAACAGTAATACCGGAATAACGACAACAGGAATTTGCGCAAATAAGGCACCACGGTTACCTTCGATAAAGGCTAATGGTAAAAATGCTGCAACCGTTGTAAGTACACCAAAGGTAACGGGTGTCGCAACTTCTTGCGTACCACGAATAGCAGCTTGCTCACCACTTTCGGCTGTTTTTAGGTGGGTGTAGACATTTTCACCGGTCACAATGGCATCATCAACAACAATACCAAGTACCAAAATAAAACCAAATAAACTCATTACATTAAGCGTAATACCAAAAATTGGCATCGCTAAAAACGCGCCCATGAATGACACAGGGATACCAATAAACACCCAAAACGCAATGGCAGGACGCAAGAACAAGGTAAGTAATGCAAGAACTAAAATGCCACCCTGAATAGCATTGGTTGTTAGCGTCGCAATACGGCTTTTCACTATTTCAGAGTCGTCATCCCAAAAGCTTAACTCAAATCCTTCAGGCAGCTGACTTTGATGCTCGGTAATGTAATTTTTTACCGCATCAGCAACTTCAATCGCACTTTGCGGACCAATACGATACACATCAATAAACGCCGCTTGCTTACCATTGAAGCGAGTACGAACTGGGGTTTCTTCGAAGTCATCAGTAATACGGGCGATGTCGCCTAAGCGAATAATGGTACCATCAGCTTGGTACTTCACCACAACTTGGGCAAACTCATCTTTACGATAGGCTTGGCCTTTTGAACGAATGAGTACATCTCCCCCTTCGGTTTTTAAGTTACCTGCAGAAACATCGGTACTTGAATTACTAATTGCTGAAGAAATGTCCGATAAGCGTAAATCGTATTGGCGTAATGTATCTTGGCTTACTTCAATGGCAATTTCGTAATCTCGCACCCCACTTAGCTCTACCTGAGTGATTTCTGGCAAGCGTAATAAGTCATCACGTACATGCTCGGCATATTCTAAAGTTTCTTTTTCGCCGTATTCACTCGACACAGTAACCGCAATTACTTCACAAGTGCGCTGCGCGAGTGCCACAACCGGTTTTTCGGCATCAACCGGAAAAGTATTAATGGCATCAACCCGGCTTTTAATATCGGCTAATAGCTCCCGTGGGTCATAGCCGGAATCGACTTCAATTGATACCGAGGCAGAGCCTTCTGATGAGCGGCTAGTAATACGCTTTACGCCTTCGAGATCTTGCACCGCTTCTTCAATACGGATAGCGACACCTTTTTCAACATCTTCAGGTGTTGAGCCACGCAGGGTCACGCTAACACTAATGCGGTCTGCTTCAAATGACGGGAACACTTCAAGTGGTATTTGCGTCGATACGCTAAATAGCCCCGCTAATAAAATGCTGATCAGCAATAAGTTTGCTGCAACATGATTCTTTGTAAACCAAGCTATCATTATTGCGCTCCTTGCTTACGAGCAGCGCGGCGTTGTTCAATTAATTTTTCAACGGTAATACCTTGCTCTTTTGCTTGCTTTTCAAGCTCTTCACGGCTTGGACGCTGTGCTTTACCACGCGTAGCTTGATACGCTTCGCTTCCCATTACCGTCACTTGGGTACCTGAGCTAACTTGACCTAGCGGCGTAATCACTAAGTGATCTCCTGCTGATAAGCCTTCGGCAACCATAGCTTGAGTCGCGTTTTGCCAAGCCAGTGAGATGTTTTTGCGACGCAACACACCTTGCTCTTCAACATAAACATAGGTGCCTTGGTAAATTGCACTGTTTGGGATCACAATGGCATTTTCAATCGCCTTACCGGTAATTTGCGCTTTAATGTACTGACCAATTTTAATTGGGTATTGATTAGCTGAAGTGGCTTTGTAAGGGTCATTAATTTGTGCAACCACATAAAGCTGCTGCGCGCTTTCATCAATGGCCCCTTCGGTGCGAATAACTTGACCTTGCCATTGCTGTTTACCAACAAGATCTGAGCTAAATTTAACGAGTGAACCGGCACTATTTTTAGCACCATCACGAAATTGTTCTGGTAAGTTAATGAACGGCAGATCTTTATTTTTGATTGGTAAGCGAATTTCAACACGGTCAATGGCATAAATGCTGGCAAGTTCCATGTTATTACTCACCACTTGCCCTAAATCTACGCTGCGGCTTAAAACTCGCCCCGCGTATGGAGCAGTGATTTTTGTACGCTCTAAATCAAGTTTCGCTTTTTCAAGCGTCGCTTGGGCAGACAATACACTTGCTTCGGCAGCTGCAAGTTGTGGCTTACGCAGTACTAGGCTACTTGCTTGTTCACCCTTTCCTAAGCGCTCCCAATCGGTAATTGCTTGACGACCACGAGCTTGCTCTTCAAGTAGGCTTTGCTCAGCGGTTAATAAAGCTGCTTGTGCTGATTTTACTTCGGCGCGGTGATCTCTATCATCTAATTGCAACAACACATCGCCTTTTTCGAAAAAGCCACCTTCACGAAATTGCTCACTAATTTCGATAATTTGCCCTGAAGCCTGCGCGACCAGCATACTTTGCGTACGTGGCTTTACGGTGCCAAAACTATCAATCATCACCTGATAGGTTTCTGGTGTTAGGCTCTTAACTGCCACATTTACTTTTGCTTTTGGCGGTGAAGAAAATCGGTTTGCTTGAGGCGGGTTGCCTTTAATAAACATGACAAGCAGTACCGTCACAACGATCACTACCAATGGAATTAAAATTTTACGTGTCTTGCTATTCATGATTATTGCTCTGCTACTTCGCTGTTTGCTTCACTAAAATCACCACCAAGGGCAATATGTAAGTTGATTCTGTTGATAATTAATTGGTTTTTAAGTTCGATTACCGAACTTTGCGCATTGAACGAACGGTCTTGTGCATCGAGTACCGTGGTGTAAGTAACCAAGCCACTTTGATATTGTTCAAACGCTAATGCCTCTGCGGTAATGGCATTTTCTTGCGCTTCTAAGGTTTTTTCGTAGCGTACTTTAAGTGCTTGCTCTTGGCTGATGGCTGTTTCAACATCGTTAAAGGCATCGTAAAGTGTGGCAAGATACGCTTGCTCTTGGCGCTTAACGTTTAACCTTGCTTGTTCTTCATTGGCTTTTAAGCGACCACCTTCAAAAATTGGCATCGAAATACTACCAATCAGCGACCACGCTAAGCTTGAAGGCGAAAATAAGTCGCTCACTCTATCTGTGCCATCACTGATTGATGCAGAAAGATTTAAGCTCGGAAAACGCTGTTTATGCGCATAAGCAAGCCCAGCGTCGGTGCTAAGCAATTGATACCAGCTTGCCATTAACTCAGGTTTGCGAGTGATAAGCTCTGAAGGTAAACCAAGTGGAATGGCACTGTCGAGTAGAGGTAAATCTGCACTAACGCTTAACGCGCCAGTTGGGTATTGGCCTGTTAAACGCTCTAAATCGCGAATCGATTTAGTTAACGTTGCTTGCTGCGCGGCAATGTTTGAGCGCTCAGTATTTAGCTCATTCCGAGCAAGATAAACATCAAGCGCTTCATTTAAACCTTGGCGATAACCTGACTCAATAATATCTAAATTTTTTTCTGCGTTTTGCTCACGCTGCTTGTATAGTTCAAGTAATTTGTGATTCGTAATAACATCAAACCAACCCGCTACCACATCAGCAACTAATTGTTGTTTGCTTTGCTCAAATGTGGCTTTTTCAGCTAGGTATTCAAGATTTGCTTGTCGTTCTGAGGCTGATAATTTACCCCATAAATCAACTTCGTAGCTTAATTCTAATGATGCTGAGCTGGCGTTGTTATAACTAACAGGGCGGTTATCTTTACTACGGCTCGCACGTGTTGATAAATCAAGGCTTGGCCATAAATCAGCCCCAGCAGCAATAAGCTGCTGCTCTTTAATCGCGACATCATAGCCCGCTTGTAAAATCGCTTGGTTATGGGCTAATGCTTGCTCAACTAAAGTAAAAACTTGAGGGTCGTGTAATTGCTGCAACCAGTTATCTTCAACAGCAAGCGCTTTGTCGCTAGAAGGGAGTTGCTGCCATGCACTTGGTACTGTCTCAAGCTCAGCAACTCGTTCATTGTGAGTCGGCTGGCTCGCACATGCACTTAGCAAAATTACACTTAAAGCCAATAAACTCGGCTTATATTGCCAATTCATTCTAAAAACCTGAAAAACATCTATTTATGAGTGTAATTCAAGCACCACGCTAAGTTTTGCTCAACTGACTTTACATAACATTACACTGCCTGACATTTGACGACGATGAATGGTAGGAAAATGGAGGTAAGTTGCAAACTATCAACTATCAGCTATCAGCTATCAGCTATCAGCTATCAGCTATCAGCTATCAGCTATCAGCTATCAGCTATCAGCTATCAGAACTTTGATCTAGCTTCTCTCTTTTTCCAAGAGTTTATTAGCGTGTAATAAATTTACATATACGGATGAGCATTTATCTGAAACTGAGTGTAGGCACTTTTCAATCTGACTTCTGACTTAAGGCTTCTTTCCCCTTTCTAACTCGCCAACTTTTCAATCTGATAGCTGAAAGCTGATAGCTCTTTAAATTTCACGCCTACGGGAAGTAAAATCGTGATTTGGAGGGGGTAAAACAAAAAAGCCTCGCGATTGCGAGGCTTTAAATTAATGGTGCCCAGAGGCGGAATCGAACCACCGACACGAGGATTTTCAATCCTCTGCTCTACCGACTGAGCTATCTGG
>NZ_JADKNF010000027.1:0-38428 GCF_017808125.1 Pseudoalteromonas sp. PA2MD11 | reverse complement strand
AAAATCCGATGACCTGTGATCATCGGATTTTGATCCTATTATGCCAAATGTCAATTGCTTAACTGATCGGCATTGAACCTAAAATACAGCTTTATTAATGGTCTTGATTCATCGCAGTCAATCGCTTCAACACTTGCAAGCTACATGCACTTTGAGCGTGACCCTGAAGTGATTAACCAACTTTATGCCACGGCTGATAGCATCACGCCAGAAGATATCAAAGCGGTAGCAAACAAGTACTTTGTTGATTCAAGCCGTACCACGGTGACAATGTCGGCGCTTGATAAAGTGGCTGGTTTTGAGCAAGAAGTTGATTTAAATGCGGCAGTTGCCAGTATTGAGCAAGCCCCAACAGAGCGTCACTTTAAAGTACTTGATAAAACAAATAGCTCACCATTGGTTGATGTGAACTGGTTATTCAATACCGGTGCAGCGGCTGATCCCCAAGGCAAAAAAGGCTTAGCGGCATTAACAGCTGCAATGCTAGCGCAAGGTGGCTCAGAAACGATGAGCTACAAAGATATTCAAAAAGCGTTATACCCACTAGCGGGAAGCTTTGGCTATCAAATCGATAAAGAGATGATTTCTTTACGTGGTCGTGTACACAAAGACAATGCAGCTAAGTGGTATGCACTTGTTAGCGACCAGATGTTAAACCCAGGCTTTAGAGAAGATGACTTCAAGCGCTTGAAAAAAGAGCTTATTGATAGCATTAAAGCAGGCCTTAAAGCATCTAATGACGAAGAGCTAGGCAAAGAGGTGCTTTACCATCAGCTCTATAAAGGCCATCCGTATGAAAGCTATAACTATGGCGACTTATCAGATCTTGAAGCGCTGACGCTTGACGATGTAAAAGCGTTTTATGCTAATCAGTTTACTCAATCTAAGCTAACTGTGGGTTTAATTGGTGCGATTCCGGGTGATGTTAAATCGACTATGATGAAAGATTTAACATCGCTTCCGCAAGGTAAAGAAAGCCGCTTAACGATCCCTGATGCGCCAGAACTTAAAGGTCATCATGCAACGATTGTTGAAAAATCAGCGCAATCTACCGCTGTGTCATTTGGTTTCCCAATCGATACAATTCGTAGCAGTGATGACTGGACTGCGCTTTGGTTAGTGCGTTCTTACTTTGGCGAACACCGCAGCTCAAACAGCTTCTTGTATCAGCGTATTCGTCAAACCCGTGGTATGAACTATGGTGACTATGCATACATTGAGTACTTCCCACGCGGTATGTTCCAAACTAAACCTGATGCTAACTTAGGTCGTTCAGAGCAAATTTTCCAAGTATGGTTACGTCCGCTTCGTTCTAATAACGATGCGCACTTTGCAACACGTACGGCATTATTTGAACTTGATAAGCTAATTAAAAATGGCATCAGCAAAGAAGATTTTGAAGCGACTCGTAACTTCTTAATTAACTTTGTGCCACAAATGGTTGCAAGCCAAGACCGCCAATTAGGCTATGCCCTTGATAGTGAGTTCTATAACACAGAGAGCTTTGTTGACTATGTGCGTGGCAAGCTTGAAAAGCTAACCCTTGATGATGTTAACCGTGTTATTCGCGATAACCTGCAAACAGAGAATATCCACTATGTGTTTATTACTGGTGATGGCAAAGACATGCAAAAACGCTTAGCTTCAGAGCAAACATCACCAATGGTGTATAACGCTGAAAAACCAGCAGAACTTGTTGCTGAAGATAAAGTCATTGCAGACTATAAGCTCGCAATACCAGCAAAAAATATTAAAGTACTTGATGTCGAAAAAGTATTTCAGTAATAACTGGATAAACAAGCTCTAATCAATGCCCCTAATTAGGGGCATTTTTCTAGGTTTAATGGCTCGATGTTATCAGCAACCACAAGTTGATTTCGCCCTGCTTCTTTTGCTTGATAAAGCGCGCTATCAGCCATTTCAATGAGTAATATGGCATCACTATCGCTACTAGGGTAAATAGTAGCTAAACCAATACTAACCGTTAATGGATGACCTGTAAGTTCAGCTAATTGTAATTTACTGATCATATCTATTAAGCGTGTTACTAGACTTTGTGCTTGCTTACTTTGTGTATTGCCAAGCACCAGTACAAACTCTTCACCACCGTATCTGGCGCACAAGTCACCGGGCCTGCGAGTAAATTCAGGCAGTAGTTTTGCAACTTCTTTTAGACAGCTATCACCAACTAAGTGACCAAATTTATCATTTAGCGTTTTAAAATTATCAAGGTCAATCATAGCTAACGAAACAGGTAAATTTAATCTCGAGCAACGACTCCATTCTTGTAAAATAAAACTATCAAAAAATCGTCTATTAGCTATTTGTGTTAGGCCATCAATTCTAGCAAGTTGTTGGACTTGTTGTTCAGCAAGCTTTCTTTCGGTGATATTTAAGTGACTTATAACGATAAAACGCTGATTATCATAAAATAGAGAAGCTGCTCGCATTAAAAACCAGCGCTTTTCCATGTCGCTATGGCATGGATATTCAAGATAGAACTCTTCGCACTGATGGTTAATTACTTGTTTTATTCCATTAAACGCTTTTGCTCCAAACTCATCGTTTTGGCAAGCCGCTGACCTACAAATTGCGAGGTAGTTTTGTTGTTGCCATTGCTCATTGCACGCACAGTTATTTTGTTCGCCAAATGTTTGCCAGCTGCGATTTACAAATTTGATATCGCCTTCGGCGTTGATGACAACAATATGCTCAGGGAGAGTATCGAGTATTAACCTTAAAAATTCCTTTGACTCAAGCACACCAATTCCTGCTTTACACTTTTCTAAAGAGTAGCAATAAATTATTAGATTGCATGGTTAAAAGTAAAAAAGAGTGTGATTGAATAAATTTTACAGATGATAACTTACGAAGATTTATGTGTAGTTTAATTTATTCATGCTCCTCAGTGAGTAAGTTAAGTATAACTTTAGAAGCATTTGGGTCTGAAGTGATCCATAAGGGAAGAACCTTATGCACGGTTATTGCGAATGTTTATAAATCTGATGCGCCAGATATACCTGTTGCGTTAGCTACTGCAACCTTTAATCGCTATCAATTAAAGCAGTAACATGAATACAGCCCAGCCGTGATGTAGCTGGGCTCTATATTGACCTATTATCAACTAAAGTAGTGAGCTAACTTTAACAGCTAGCGCAAAGAGTATGGTTGTTATTACAAAGCCGATAAGTGTAGTGTGGCCGCGTTGTTCTTTGGTCATCTTTCACTCCTAAAAAATAACTAATACTGTTGCCATACCAAGGGCAAAACTGACAAACGAAGAAGCCGCTACGATTGCAGCGAGATTTTGCTTACTCACTGCATGTGTTGTGGTTGGTTCAGATACTTCGTCATCGAGCTTAATGAGCTCACCTTGGCGTACTTCAAACACTGCACATAGACTCATGGTAGTTTCTTTTGATGCCGCGCCTTCTTTTTCAACTCGTTGAATGGTACGTAAGCTTACATCACAGGCATCTGCCAATTGTTGCTGCGTCCAATCGAATTTAAGTCTGAGTGCTTTTATTGTATTGGGGTTCAGTTGCATTACTTACTTCCCAAGAAATGGTTCAATAAAAGTAACAACTGCATAACCTGATATTGCGCCACCAAGAAAACAGCCCAGGGTAACCAAAGCCACTTGTTTTGGATTATCAGTAAGTGAGGTTTGTGTGCTCTGTTTAACTAACTTGCCAGCTTTGTAAAACGAACATTCAAGCTTGCCGGTAAGTATATTTTGCATCGCAAAATCGACTGCATAAGCATTACCTTGGTAGTTAAAGTCGTGACGACTTTTAAAGCCAAAGCTGCGCTTTTCACTAACCAATTCGTCGTTTACATATATTTTTTCTTTACCACTCATAATGTGACCAAAGCATGCGATTTGGTTGTCACCATCTTGAAAGTAAAATTTATAACCTAGTTTATGTGAGTTTAGTACGTCGTTTTTCATCATCGTTTCCTTGTTAAGTTGATGATGTAAATTTAATGATTATTTTTGTTTTTTACGCCGTCAGCGATATGTCAGTGCCTATTTTGGCATATGACAGATAAGATGTCATATCTGTTTTGTTATTGAAAAATAAGCACTTTAGCTGGGTTTTTCTTGCGGCGTACGAGTTTGCTACTGTCATATGTGGTTGGCTAAAAAGCACAGCAAAAAGAGTAAAAATAGGTGTAGTTACTCTGGTTATTAGATATAACCAGAACAAATAAATAACGGGTTAGTACATCTTGCTACAAATCCGTTAAACTTAAAGCTTAGCAGTTAGGTACAACCAGAAAGGCAATATTATGCGTCATGAAATTTGGCAAAAGCTTCGAGAAGAAGCAAACGAAGTCGTTTCCCGTGAACCGCTTTTAGCAAGTCACGTTTATTCGTGTGTGTTAAATCATGAATGCCTAGGTTCGGCGCTCAGCTTTATTGTCGCTAATAAGCTTGCTGATGCAGTAGTATCGGCGTTTACTATCCGCGAATTATTTGACCAAGCCTTTGTTAAATGTGACCTAATGCTGACGCATGTGGCTCATGACATAAAAGCAGTTAAAGATCGTGACCCTGCGGCCGATAGTTACTTAACTGTTATTCTGAATCTTAAAGGCTTCCATGCAATACAAGCACACCGACTCGCAAATTGTTTATGGCAACAAAACCGCAAAGAGCTTGCTCGCTTCATTCAGAGCAGAACCTCAGAAGTATTTGGCGTTGACATCCATCCTGCTTGTAAAGTTGGTCATGGTATTATGTTTGACCATGCAACTGGGATTGTAATTGGTGAAACAGCAGTTATTGAAGATAACGTCTCTATTTTACAGTCTGTAACCTTAGGTGGTACAGGTAATGAGCAAGGTGACCGCCATCCGAAAATTCGCGCCGGTGTATTGATTGGTGCGGGTGCTAAAGTACTGGGTAACATCGAAGTAGGAGAGGGGGCACGTATTGGTGCAAACTCTGTCGTGTTAAGTGCGGTTCCAGCGCACACAACTGTGGTTGGCGTGCCAGCTAAAGTGGTTGGCAAACCGAGCTGTCCCTGTCCTGCCGAAAGCATGAACCAAAACTTTTTAGACGATAGTACCACTACCGCTAGTAATGCCTCCCACACCAGTGCTATGTTGTAGTTTTACACTTTAAAAGAGCAATGGAATTGTCTAAATTATCCTTCGGATTAGCTGTTGCAGCGTCATTTATTTGTGGCGCTGTCACTATGTCACTTTTTCAATCAAACCCACAACAACAGCCGCAAACTTATCAGCAACAATTTGTTGAAGAACACATAGCTCAAGCACCAGAGCAGCAAGCCACTGCTGTAGCGCCTGTTATTAATAAACAAGTCGCTGAAGTGAATTCAAATAGTTCAGCAATTGTTAGTAAAAGCGATCTTGAGCAACAAGTAGCAGAGCTTAAGTTGCAAGTCGAAAACCAACAAGCGGTGATTGCCAGTTACCGTTCAAGTGCAATACCTCCACAACAAATCGATTCGCATCTAGATGAGCTTTATACCTTGCTAGAAGAGCAATCTCGGGATGAGGCATGGGCCTACCAAGTTGAAACAGCCATGAGCGATTTTTTAATCATGGCAGACTTACCAGTGCAACCACAGCTGAGTGTCTCTACATGCAAAAGCTCGGTGTGTCAGTTTAAGCTATTGCAACCTGAGGGGAGTGATGACTTGCCAAGTCATTATTGGCGTAACATGACCGATAAGATGATGGAACAAAGCTGGTGGAAGCAATTTAAATTTACCTCCACCACCTCAAGTGACGATAGTCTAACCATTATTGCAAGCACGGAGTAATTTTATACAACTTTTGATTGCAGTTGACCATCAGCAAGCTCGGTAGTGATAAGCTCACCAGAGCTTACATCGTTAACTGATTTTACAACGCCACCGTGCTGATTTTTAGTAATGCTGTAACCACGCGCTAACACACTAAGCGGACTCACAGAATCTAAACGGCTCGCTTGTAAAGAAAGCTGGTTTCGAGAACTTGAAAGTTGCTGTTGCATCGCTTGTGTAAGGCGGGCGTGTAATTGCGCCAGTTGATGCTCGCTTTTCGCTAACTGCTTTTCGGGTGAGCGTTGCATTAAGCGTGGTGTTAAGTTAGCAAGTACTCGCTCATATCGCTGGATTTTACTACTCATCGCGCCATGTAAGGCTAAACTAAGCTCATCTAACTTTTGTGCTTGTTGATTGAGCTGATTACGGGGATGGCATAGCTGCAAGCGATGCTCAAATTGAGTGGCAGTACTGCGTTTTACAGCTAAAGCGTGTTTAAAGGCATGATTTAAGTGCCTAACTAACTGCGTAACTTTGTTATGTAGCTCTTCGGTATTTGGACTAACTAGCTCGGCGGCTGCAGAAGGTGTTGCGGCGCGAATATCGGCAACATAATCACTAATTGTGGTATCGACCTCGTGACCAACGGCGCTAACAATAGGTAAGCGACTTTCAAAAATAGCGCGAGCTAGTTGCTCATGGTTAAAACACCACAAATCTTCGAGTGAACCACCACCACGACCTAATATAAGCACATCTACTTCGTTGCGCTGATTGGCGATGTTTATTTTTTCTATTAATTGGCTGTGGGCATCTGCACCTTGCACCATCGCTGGGTAAATCACGACTTCAAGCTGCGGAGCACGGCGTTTAAGTACCGTTAGAATATCGCGTATAGCCGCACCTGTGGCTGAAGTGATCACCCCAACACGGTTAATATTAGTTGGTAATGGCTTTTTGTGGGCTGAGCTAAATAGACCTTCGGCAGCTAAACGCATTTTAAGCGCATCAAATTCTTGTTTTAATAAGCCTTCACCTGCAGGGGCCATATGCTCAACAATCAGCTGATAATCACCACGAGGTTCATATAAAGATACGCGGGCACGCACAGTTACTTGTGCACCATTGCTCGGGCGAAAAGTTTGGCCGCGATTATTGCCACGCCACATTGCCGCTTTTACCTGTGCTCGGTCGTCTTTTAAAGTGAAGTACCAGTGTCCAGATGCAGGGGCTATAAAGTTAGAAATTTCACCATTTAAGATAAGCGATGAAAAGCCTTGTTCTAAAACATGGCGAATTTCCTTATTTAGGCGCGAGACCGTGTAAACAGGCTGTGTTGAGTGCGTAAAAGCCATTAAAAACCCCAGTAAAAAATTCTCTGCGTACTTTAACACAAATAAATGAATAATTTTATTTACTCATGCTCATAACGCTGATAAAATTTGGCCGCAATTCCTTATACTCAGATCCACATGTGAGAAGTTGCACTATGCTAAGAATCGCTAAAGAAGCTCTTACCTTTGACGACGTACTTTTAGTACCAGGTCATTCTACTGTTTTGCCACACACGGCAAATATTTCAACTCGCTTAACGCGTGGTATCAATCTTAACTTGCCGCTAGTTTCAGCATCTATGGATACTGTAACAGAAGCACGCTTAGCGATTGCTCTAGCGCAAGAGGGCGGTTTAGGTTTCATCCACAAAAACATGACAATTGAAGAGCAGGCTAAAAACGTTCGTAAAGTTAAAACTTACGAAGCGGGCATTGTTTCTTTCCCTGTTACTGTGACTGCGGATCTTACAATTGCGGATGCTATCGCGCTTTCAGAAGACAAAGGTTTTTCAGGTTTCCCTGTAACCGACGCTGACAATAACCTTGTTGGTATTGTGACAAGCCGTGATATGCGTTTTGAAACGAAACTTGAGCAACCTGTTTCTACAGTAATGACGAAAAAAGAATCGTTAGTGACTGTTAAAGAAGGTGCAGACCGTGATGAAATCTTAGGTCTAATGCACGAGCACCGTATTGAAAAAATTCTCGTAGTTGATGATGCATTTAAACTGAAAGGCATGATCACTGTAAAAGATTATCAAAAAGCACAAGACAAGCCGCATGCATGTAAAGACGAGCAAGGTCGTTTACGTGTAGGTGCAGCTGTTGGTGTTGGCGCAGGTACTGATGAGCGTATCGCAGCCCTAGTTGAAGCAGGTGTTGATGTATTACTTATCGATACATCACATGGCCATTCACAAGGTGTTATCGACCGTGTTGCACAAACACGTCAAGCATACCCAGACCTACAAATCGTAGCAGGTAACGTTGCAACAGCTGAAGGCGCGATTGCCCTTGCTGATGCGGGTGTTGATGCTGTTAAAGTTGGTATCGGCCCTGGTTCTATCTGTACTACTCGTATCGTAACAGGGTGTGGTGTTCCACAAATTACTGCTATTTCTGACGCAGTTGAAGGCTTAAAAGGCCGTGATATTCCTGTTATTGCTGACGGTGGTATTCGTTTCTCTGGTGACATCGTAAAAGCACTTGTTGCCGGTGCATCATGTGTAATGGTGGGTTCAATGTTAGCCGGTACTGAAGAAGCACCGGGTGAAGTTGAGCTATACCAAGGTCGTTACTACAAATCATACCGTGGTATGGGTAGCCTTGGTGCGATGGACCAAAAAGAAGGTTCATCAGACCGTTACTTCCAAAAATCGAACGAAGCAGACAAACTTGTTCCTGAAGGTATCGAAGGCCGTGTTGCTTATAAAGGTCCTATCGCGACAATCATTCACCAGCAAGTGGGTGGTCTACGCAGTGCAATGGGCTTAACAGGCTGTGCAACAATTGAAGAGTTAAATACTAAACCTCAATTTGTTCGCGTTACTTCAGCGGGTATGGGTGAGTCACACGTTCACGACGTGCAAATCACTAAAGAAGCGCCAAACTACCGCTTAGGTTAATTACCTTAAGGTATTGAAATTACATGGGCTAGCATTTGCTAGCCCTAATTTATTGATCATCTCCCTTTGGGAGAGCAGTTCCTGACTAACGAGATACTCCATGAGCAAAGACATTCACGATTCACGAATTCTCATTTTAGATTTTGGTTCGCAATACACACAGTTAATCGCACGTCGTATACGTGAGATTGGTGTTTACTGTGAGCTATGGGCATGGGATGTAACTGAAGAGCAAATCCGCGAATTTAATCCACAAGGTATTATTTTGTCGGGTGGCCCTGAGTCTACAACACTTGAAAACAGCCCACGTGCTCCTGAGTATGTATTTAACGCAGGCGTGCCAGTACTTGGTATCTGTTACGGCATGCAAACAATGGCAACGCAACTAGGTGGTAGTGTACACAGCTCTGATAAGAAAGAGTTTGGTTATGCACAAGTTGAAAAAGTAGGTAACTGTGCGTTATTCGATGCTATCGAAGACCACATTACTGACGGCGGTGCAGGCGTACTAGACGTTTGGATGAGCCACGGCGATAAAGTGATGGAAGTACCAGAGACTTTCAAAACAACAGCTAAAACTTCAACATGTCCTCATGCTGCAATGTCTTGGGAAGAAAAACGTTTTTACGGCGTACAGTTCCACCCAGAAGTAACTCATACTCACCAAGGTTTACGTTTACTTGAGCGCTTCGCGATTGATATCTGTGGCTGTGAAAAGCTATGGACACCAGCAAAAATCATCGACGATGCGATTGAGCGTATTAAGGAAACTGTTGGTGATGACGAAGTTATCTTAGGTTTATCAGGTGGTGTTGACTCATCTGTTGTTGCCATGCTTATTCACCGTGCAATCGGCGACAAGCTAACGTGTGTATTCGTTGATAACGGTCTTCTTCGTTTAAACGAAGGTCAGCAAGTTATGGATATGTTCGGCAACAAGTTTGGCCTAAACATTGTTAAAGTAGATGCTGAAGATCAATTCTTAGCAGACTTAGCAGGTAAGTCAGACCCAGAAGATAAGCGTAAAGCGATTGGTCATACCTTCATTAAAGTATTTGATGAGCAAGCTAAAAAGCTGAAAAGCGCTAAATGGTTAGGTCAAGGTACTATCTACCCAGACGTAATCGAATCTGCTGCATCAGCAACAGGTAAAGCGCACGTAATCAAGTCTCACCACAACGTAGGTGGATTACCAGACGACATGGAAATGGGTCTTGTTGAGCCGTTACGTGAGCTATTCAAAGATGAAGTACGTAAAATTGGTCTTGAGCTTGGCCTACCTTACGACATGCTTTACCGTCACCCATTCCCGGGTCCTGGTTTAGGTGTTCGTGTACTTGGTGAAATCAAGAAAGAGTACTGTGATTTACTACGTCGCGCAGATGCTATCTTCATTGAAGAGCTACACAAAGCTGAGCTATACCATAAAGTAAGCCAAGCCTTCACTGTATTCTTACCAGTTAAATCGGTAGGTGTAATGGGTGATGCGCGTAAATACGACTGGGTTGTATCGCTACGTTGTGTAGAAACAATCGACTTTATGACAGCACGTTGGTCACACTTACCTTATGAGTTCTTAGGTGTGGTTTCTAACCGTATCATCAACGAAATCGATGGTATCTCACGTGTTGTTTACGATATTTCAGGTAAGCCACCGGCAACAATCGAGTGGGAATAATTTTATTATTCTGACCTGAATTGGTACAAAAACGACGAATTAGCTTGCTAATTCGTCGTTTTGTTTATTTAAGAAGCAGTTAAACTAAAAACTGTGTTTTTTTACTTTACCTTTGAAAAAAGCTCTATATAATTCGTCGTCATTGCAGGGGCGTAGTTCCAATTGGTAGAACAGCGGTCTCCAAAACCGACGGTTGGGAGTTCGAATCTCTCCGCCCCTGCCATTTCTTCCTTCTTTACTTTAATCGCAAATCTCCCTATATTACTTGCTCTTAATCATGATTGAGTTGTTATGAATCCAAGTTACGCTGCGATATTCTCTGTACAATCTTTAGAGTTGAATCAACACTATCGAACTGCGCCTGATACTTCTGGCGAACAGATACCAAACACTCAACAAGAAACACTGACGCTACCGTTACAGTTTCACCAAGACCTCGAAAAAGCATTTGCGCCGTTAGTAATTACCCAAATCGTTAAAGCAGCAAATATTAGCTGGCAAGAGGGCTGCTTAGGCTTACCAAGCGATAAGCTGAATGGCGAACAGAAAAAACAACTTTGGTCTTTAATCGGTGAACAACTTGATAAGCTTTAAACCTGTCGATGCAACCTATATTAGCCAGTTAATGGCTATCGAAAACGCCTGCCATAGTCACCCTTGGACAGAGAAAACCATGCTGTCGTGTTTAGCTGGGCGTTATTTTAACCTGGCCGCTTTTCAAGGTGATGAGATGCTAGGTTTTTATATTGGTGAACAAGCGGGCCCAGATTACACTTTAATGGATATTTGTGTTGCGCCGAAGTACCAAGGGCAGGGCATTGCTAAGCAGTTGTTAAATGCCTTTATTGCGCACGGCGAGCAGCACCAAGCCGAAAACCTATTTTTAGAAGTGCGTGAGTCTAATGCACCCGCTATTGGCCTGTATGAAAGTGCTGGCTTTTCACATATGTCGGTGCGCAAGAACTACTATCCAACCGCAACAGGCAATGAAGACGCTATTTTGATGGGGATGAGCTTTAGCCTTTAAGATGCTTCTTCAAGGGCATTGATAAGTGCATCGTAGCATTGCTCTACCTGATCAGTTTGATTACTGCGTAGCGCATTTTCAAGCTGACCCGCAGTCTTGTGAATAGCTTCAAAACTAAAACACCCCGCACTGCCTTTTAAGCTGTGTGCTAATGAACGTAGCGCTTCCCATTCTTTAGCACGATACAACTGCACGACTTGGCTTAAATAATCAGGTAGTTTTGAGCGATAGTTGTCGTTAATTTGTTGAAACTTCTCACTTTTCAGTAAGTTTTCCCACTTGTTTTGACTGTCTTTTTCGATATGTAAGTAGCTTACAAGTACTTGCTCTAGGGCATCTTTGTCGATTGGTTTGGCGAGTGCTTCATCACAGCCCGCTTCAATATAGGTATCAACATCGGTCTTCATTACATTGGCCGTAAGCGCAATAATAGGGCCATCATAGGCTGCGTGACGTAGCATTTGCGTTGCTTCTAAGCCACCCATGACTGGCATCTGCATATCCATGATGATCAGCTGATAATCATTAACTAATGCCATTTCTACTGCTTCTGCACCGTTTTTCGCGATGTCAGGCTCAAGTCCCCAAGTTTGTAACAATAGTTTGATCAGCAACTGGTTATCTGGGTTATCTTCGGCCACTAGTATATTGGCATCAAAGCTATTCGCTGCGAATGAAAGCTGAACGTCTTTACTTGGTGAGAGTTGCTCGTAGCTATGAATAAACGCCTCTGCTTGTAACTGCTCGGGGTTTAAATGAGCAGCAACTTGTATGGTAAAACAACTGCCGTTTCCAGGTTCACTAATAAGCTGTACATCACCGCCTAGCAACTGGGCTAAGTTCTTTGAAATACACAAACCAAGACCTGTACCGCCAAAGCGGCGAGTTGTCGTCGCATCGGCTTGTTCAAACGGTTTGAATACCCTTTCAACCTCACGCTCTGACATACCAATACCTGTGTCTTGAATCGCAAACTCTAAATGTTGTTTATTGCTGTTGTAGCTAATATCAATCGAGATGCTGCCTTTCTCAGTGAACTTAACTGCGTTGCTGGCAATATTGATCAAGATTTGTTTTAAACGTGTGGTATCGCTATTAATGGTTTTGGGTACTGGTAGTTGGTAGTTAATATTAAATGTAAGTTGTTTTTCATTAGCCAGTGGGCGAATAATTGAATCAATATCATGTATAAGCTGCACTACATTACATGGTCCGCGTTCAACGGCGAGTTTTTCAGCTTCTATTTTTGATAAATCAAGAATGTTGTTAATAAGCTCAAGCAAGTGCTTAGAGTTACGTAAAATAGTGCTTAAATGTTGCTCATCATTCACCGCATCTTTGTTGTGCAGAAGTTGCTCTGTAAAGCCCATAATTGCGGTAAGTGGAGTACGAATTTCATGACTCATATTCGCTAAAAAGCGGCTTTTAAGTTGGTTTGCTTGTTCAGCTTGCGCAATGGCTACTTCTAGCTTGCTGTTCATTGCTTCGAGTGCTTTCGTTCTGCTCTCTACTTTTTCTTCTAGGTGATGTTTATATTCTTCAAGCTCGTCTTGGTAATGACGAATTTGGTTCACCATGTGATTAAAATCGTTGAAAAGCACGCCTACTTCATCGTTTGTGTGGGCTGGCAAGTACACAGATAAATCACCATCACCAACCCGATGACTTGCCGCACCTAATAGTTCAACTGGGGTCAGCAGTAAGTTGCGTACTACAATGTAAATAAGAATAGGCAGCGAAATCACAGAAATAATAACTATAAGTGCTGTGATTAAACTAATGGCTTTACCTGACTGGTAAAGTAAATCTTTAGGGGTGGTTGAGATCAAATAATCGCCATCAGTCATTTCAACTGCGTAAATTATGCGTTCTTCTTTATCAATACTTGAAAGTTCGATATTGGCAAGTTTGCCGTAGTTAGCGAGTTGTTTAATTTGCTCAAGCTCATATTCACTTAAATAATTGCCGCGTAAGTCATAGTCGGAGCTAAATAAAATCTGCCCCTTAGTCGTTAAAAATAAATTTAGCGTATTATTAAATGGTGCTTCTAGAATACTAGCATTCAATATCGATGGTTCAACATGGACAACAATAAACCCCAGTTGCTGCGGCTGTTTTAAGTAGTAATCAATATTATAAATGGGGTGCACAAAGTAGAGGCTAGTAGAGCCATCTTCTTTGGGGATCATGAATTGTTGCTGGCGTAAATTCGATTGTAGCACTTGATCAAAAAACGGGTAACTTTTAGGTGCTGGAGTTAATTGACTTGAATAAAATGCATCGCTTTTACCGTCTGGGGCAACATAATTAATGCTAACAATATCTGGGTAAGCTTCTGAATAGCTTGCAAATACATTCATCAACTCGCCAAGACGTTCAATGTATTGGTTTTTTGAGTCAGGTTCGCGGGCTAAAAAGTCTGCTAATACAGGAGAGGTTGAGAGTAGCTTAGTAATCGAGTGAAATGAGTCAATGTAATTAAAGATTTTTTGTTGCTGTTGCTCAACAAAGCGACTGACAATAAGTTCAGCTTGTTTTTTTGTTGAATTGGTCACATTTGTTAATGTAAAGCCACCTAAAAACAATAAAGGTAAGATCACTAATGGTGTGATATACCACAATAATCGAATACTGAGCTTACTGGTTTTCATGACCTAAATTGACATCCCTCCGTGCAATTTATCAATAGTATGCGTTACAACTTGATTACACAAGCCTAGCAAAAAAGTGAACAACGAAAATACCCAACTAAAAGGGAGTAATTACTCGCAATCGCTGCTTTTTTGGCTAAGACAAACAAGGTATAATGCTCGACAATTCTATTTTATTTTTACAGTGCGCACCGAGCTTTATAATTTATAAGGCAGTTAAGTGCGCTTTGTTATGACTAAAAGCAGCTTACATGTCTAATTTAACTACCGAAATTAATAAACGACGCACCTTTGCGATCATCTCGCACCCGGATGCGGGTAAAACCACGATTACAGAAAAAGTTCTGTTATTCGGACAAGCGATTCAAAAAGCGGGTACCGTAAAGGGTCGTGGCTCAAACCAGCACGCAAAATCAGACTGGATGGAAATGGAAAAAGAACGTGGTATCTCGGTAACTACGTCTGTTATGCAATTTCCTTACAATGAGCGTCTAGTTAACTTACTTGATACTCCGGGACACGAAGACTTCTCTGAAGATACTTATCGTACACTGACTGCGGTTGACTCATGCCTAATGGTCATCGACGCAGCGAAAGGTGTTGAGGATCGTACTCGTAAATTAATGGAAGTAACACGCTTACGTACCACACCTATCGTAACTTTCATGAATAAGTGTGACCGTGATATTCGTGATCCAATGGAGTTATTAGACGAAGTTGAAACTGAGCTAAACATTGCCTGTGCGCCGGTAACTTGGCCGATTGGTTGTGGTAAAGAGTTTAAAGGTGTGTATCACATCCACCGTGAAGAAACGATTTTGTATAGCACAGGTCAAGGCCACACAATTCAAGAAGTTCGCGTTATCAAAGGTTTAGATAACCCTGAGCTTGATACTGCGATTGGTAGCGAACTTGCTGAGCAGCTTCGTGAAGAGCTAGAGTTGGTAATTGGTGCATCACACGAGTTTGATTTAGATCTGTTCTTAGCGGGCGAACTATCACCAGTCTACTTTGGTACTGCACTTGGTAACTTTGGTGTTGACCATGTTCTTGATGGCTTAACTGAGTGGGCTCCTGCGCCATTACCACGCGAAACAGAAGACCGCCAAGTTGCGGCAACTGAAGATAACTTCTCTGGTTTCGTATTTAAAATCCAAGCGAACATGGACCCTAAACACCGTGACCGTATCGCCTTTATGCGTATAGTATCTGGCAAATATAGCCAAGGTATGAAGATGAACCATGTGCGTATTGGTAAGCAAGTGAGTATTTCTGATGCGGTAACCTTTATGGCTGGTGATCGTGAGCGAGCGCAAGATGCTTACGCAGGTGACATCATTGGTTTACATAACCACGGTACAATTCAAATTGGTGATACCTTCACGCAAGGTGAGAAAATGAAGTTTGGTGGTATTCCTAACTTCGCGCCAGAATTATTCCGTCGTATTCGCTTAAAAGATCCATTAAAACAAAAGCAATTGTTAAAAGGCTTAGTTCAGTTATCTGAAGAAGGTGCTGTGCAAGTATTTAGACCGCTTATTAATAACGACCTTATCGTTGGTGCGGTCGGTGTACTACAGTTTGACGTAGTTGTTGCGCGCTTAAAAGCAGAATACAACGTTGATGCGATTTACGAAGGTGTGAGTGTTAACACTGCACGTTGGGTAAGCTCAGACGATACCAAAAAGCTTGAAGAGTTTAAGCGTAAGTGCGAAAGCAACTTAGCGCTTGATGGTGGCGATAACCTTACTTATATCGCGCCAAGCCGTGTAAACCTAAACTTGTCGATGGAACGCTATCCAGACATCAAGTTTAACCATACGCGCGAAAACTAATACGCTAAGTCTGCTTCAAATTTAAGTGCCCGTACAGCGGGCCATAAAGGTAAAAATTACAATGAATATTCGTACTCTTTTAATCGACAAAGCAATTGCTGCTATGGTTGCAGCAGGGTTACCTGAAGACACTAATCCAGCGGTAACACAAAGCACACGTCCACAGTTTGGTGATTACCAAATCAATGGCGCAATGGGCGCGGCTAAAAAATTAAAATCAAACCCGCGTGAACTTGCGCAAAAAATTATTGATAACCTAGACCTTGCAGATATCGCAGAAAAAACAGAAATCGCGGGCCCTGGTTTTATCAACATTCACTTAAAGCCTGAGTTTTTATCAGCTAGCTTAAAAGCAGCAAACGAAGACGAAAAGCTAGCAGTTGAGCCACATGCAACAGCACAAAAAGTCGTTGTTGATTACTCATCACCTAACCTTGCTAAAGAAATGCACGTAGGTCATTTACGTTCAACCATCATTGGTGATGCGGTTGTTCGTGCCCTTGAGTTCCGTGGTGATGAAGTTGTTCGTCAAAACCACATGGGTGACTGGGGGACTCAGTTTGGTATGTTAATCGCGCACTTAGAAGATCAAATCAACCAAGGTGTAGACTTAGAGTCTGTAGCGCTGGCCGATCTTGAAACCTTCTACCGTGATGCGAAAAAACGCTTTGATGATGAAGAAGGGTTTGCCGACAAAGCCCGTAATTACGTTGTTAAATTACAAAGCGGCGACGCACACTGCGAAAAGCTGTGGAAGTTATTCATTGCCACTTCTGTAAAGCATTCTGAAGAAGTTTATAAGCGTCTAAACGTAACACTTACGCAATATGACATCATGGCAGAAAGTGCTTACAACAGTGAACTTGCAAACATCATCGCACTATTGAAAGACAAAAATATTGCCGTTGAGTCTGATGGCGCACAAGTCGTGTTCTTAGATGAGCTTGCTAACAAAGACGGCGAGCCTTCAGTGTTTATCGTACAGAAATCAGGTGGTGGTTTCTTATATGCGACAACTGACTTAGCTGCTTGTGATTACCGCTCAAATAAACTGGGTGCTGATCGCATCTTAATCTTTGTAGATGCACGTCAAAGCTTACACTTCAATCAAGTTGAGCTAACCGCACGTAAAGCAGGTTTATTACGTGATGAAACAAGTTATGAGTTCTGCCCATTCGGCACCATGATGGGTGAAGACGGTAAGCCATTCAAAACACGTACTGGCGGTACCGTTAAGCTTGCTGATTTACTTGAAGAGTCAATCACTCGTGCCGCAGCTAAACTAGCTGAGCGTGAGTCAGACTTAAGCGACGAAGAGCGTAGCGAAATTGCCCGTAAAGTAGGTATTGGCGCAGTAAAATTTGCGGATCTTTCTAAGCACCGTACTAGCGACTATATCTTCAACTGGGACACAATGCTGAGCTTTGAAGGTGCGACAGCGCCTTACTTACAATATGCATATACACGTGTTCGCAGTATCTTCCGTAAATCAGGTATTGATGCGGCGTCATTAACAGCAGACGTTGCAATCAACGAGCCGCAAGAAAAAGCGCTGGCACTTAAACTTCTTCAGCTAGAAGAAGTACTCGATCTAATGATCAGCGAAGCGACACCGCACGTATTATGTGGATACCTATACGAACTAGCAAGCCTATACATGACGTTCTACGAAGCATGCCCAGTTCTAAAAGAAGGCGTAGAGCCAAATGTTCGTGACAGCCGTTTAGTACTGTGTAATTTGGTTGCGAAGACACTGAAGTCAGGATTGGATCTTTTAGGTATCGAAGTCATGGAGCAAATGTAATCTGCTTCGTGTAGTTCGCTTTGACTGCGTTGTCGTGCTTTTTTAACCGAAGTCACATACAAAACACGTATGCTCCTTGGTATAAAAAAGCACTTCGCCTTGTCAGCACTCCTAAACTTGCAGAACGTTTAAGAACTCATAGGGATAAGTCGGTTTTCCGCCTTGTCTTAGGCTAAACTACTTAGGTGAATTCTGCTTCGTGTAGTTCGCTTTGAAAGCACTCCTACACTTGCAGATGATGTGCTTCGTAGGTTGGGTAGAGCGTAGCGAAACCGAGTATAAATCGCAGGCCCTAGACTCTAGGCGCTAGGGGAGTAGCTTGTAGAACCTAGAACCTAGCTTCGTAGGTTGGGTAGAGCGTAGCGAAACCCAACAAAATTGACAGCTCAATAACCTTGATTAATCTTTAGCTGATAGCTGATAGCTGATAGCTGATAGCTGATAGCTGATAGCTGATAGCTGATAGTAGCGATAGAGGGAATTTTATGAAACTTGAAGATATTCGCCGTGAATATTTACAGGATGGTTTATCTGAAGACATGCTTGATGCATCTCCAATCAAGCAGTTTGAGAAATGGCTTGAGCAAGCTGTTGCAACTAATTTGCCTGATCCTACGGCGATGGTCGTTGCAACGGTTGATGAACATGGTCAGCCTTCGCAGCGTATTGTGCTGTTAAAGCATCTTGATGAAAATGGCTTTGTGTTTTTTACTAATACCGGCTCGCGCAAAGCGCAGGAGCTAAAAGGTAATAACAAAATTTCTCTGCATTTCCCATGGCACCACATGGAGCGACAAGTCATAGTCTACGGCGAGGCTAAACCCTTACCAACAACTGCTGTGGCTAAGTACTTTTTATCGCGTCCTAAAGAAAGCCAGTTAGCTGCATGGGCTTCTCAGCAAAGTCGTCCTGTGTCATCACGTAAGGTATTAATGGAAACATTTGCGAAAATGAAGCAAAAGTTTTCAGAGGGTGAAATTCCATTGCCTGATTTTTGGGGAGGCTATTGTGTTGAGCCTACTAAAATTGAATTTTGGCAAGGCGGAGCACACCGCTTACATGACCGCTTTATGTATCAACGCCAAGCCGATGGTAGTTGGCAGTTTGGTCGCTTAAATCCGTAAATGCGTTTTATCGATTCCCACTGTCACCTTGATTTTAGCGAATTTGATGAGACTCGCACAGAGCTCATCACAGCATGCAAACAAGTAGGGATCGAGCACTTTATTGTGCCGGGTGTGAGCTTGGCGCAATCTACAAAACTATTATCGTTTACTAAATCAGAGCCAAGTATTTCAGTGGCTTTAGGTTTACATCCTTATTTTTTATCTGATCACCAAACTCATCATCTCGCTGAACTAGAGCAATTAGCGAAAACCCATTCAGGGCAGTTTATTGCCATCGGTGAGTGCGGCCTTGATCGCAGTATCGACAACCTTGATAAACAAACACAGCTTTTTGAAGGGCAGATAGAGCTTGCCAACCAACTCGCTTTACCATTGATTGTCCATCACAGACAAAGCCATGATTTAATTGCTCGCTCATTTAAGCGCTGCAAACCAAAGTTTGGCGGGGTAATTCATGCCTTTTCTGGCTCAGAACAACAAGCTCAGAGTTATATAAAACAAGGATTTAAACTTGGTGTTGGTGGTGTGATAAGTTACCCGCGTGCTGCTAAAACTCGTAAAGTTATCAGCTTAATTGAGCTGCAGCATTTAGTGCTTGAAACCGACTCGCCATCAATGCCGCTGGCAGGTTTTCAAGGGCAGGTTAATACGCCGCTAAAGGTGCGCGATGTATTTACTCATTTATGTGAGCTTAAAGGCGCGACAGGCGATGCAAAGCTGCAACTAGCTGCAGAACTCTACGATTCTTGCTCTGAACTTTTCTTGATATAACGATTTATTTGCCAAAGCTTCAAGCCTCGACCTAATTGCCAAGTGAATATACAGGTGATCACCAACATTAATAACACTTGTCGCCCTAAGTCATGGAAATTACTGTGGCTGGTTGCAATAGAAGCCTGTGTTAAATAGGTTATCGATACAAAACCAATAGGCCTTTCATTATCACTTATCACAGGCTCTACAAATGGGGTTTTAAGCTTACTTATACCGGGGGTTGAATCGGGTAATAAACCAAAGGTGTGGTGGCTTTGCCAATTATCACTGGTAGCAATTTGAATACCTTGCTGATCGTAAATCGTTGCCGCTAACACATACTCATCTTCAGCAATGTGATTACACAACGCATTTAATTCAGGTTTATTTTTTTCTTGTAGCGGCGTTTTGGCATTCAGTGCCATAAACTTGGTTAAGCTTATCGCTGTGCTATCAGCGCTATCATAAAGTAATTGGTGGCTTTGAAAGCTACTATTCATGGCAACCCAACTTAACAGCACAAAACAGGCTGTAGCCAAGCTTAAGCGCACAACACGTTGGCGATAAGTGGCTGAAAAGGGAATTTTAAGTTGGTTATTTTTCATAGTCACCGTATACGTTACTGACAGCATTTAATTTTGATGGTACAACATGATAACTTTAACAGCCCCTTGAGTGCGAGTGCCAAAAGCACTTCCAAGGACAGACATAAGTCTAATGTGGAGCCACTATGTCACAGCTTAGCTTAGCTGCTACACCTTCAGCAAATTTAGCTGAACAAATCAGCCTAAATTGCTGGTATAAAATTGAAAATAAACACCTTATTACAACAGACTTTACGCCAAAAGCAAATCAAGGCGTGTTCAGTATTGCTTTTGGAAATGAGCTTAATGCTGAGCAATTACTTGCGATTAGTGATTTTTTAGCGGCGCAAGGGTTTAGTAATTTATCGCTTTGTTGTTACCAGCCAGTCGCAGACATGCCAGTAGCGTGGGGCTTTCATAGCGAAACAACAACAGTACTTAGTCCACTAGTATTAGTGGAATTTGCAAAGCAATTGGGTATTCAATTGGTGCAATTAACGGATCCGCCAACGGTAAATAAACCAGGCTTATTGCTGATGGATATGGACTCAACAGCTATTACTATTGAATGTATCGACGAAATTGCGCGCCTAGCCGATGTTTATGACGAAGTTGCAGCGGTGACCGCGCAAGCTATGGCTGGTCAACTAGATTTTGCACAAAGCTTAAAGCAGCGTGTTGCTAAGCTTGAAGGTATCGATGGTGACTTAATTGATGGCTTAAAAGCGCGTTTACCGCTGATGCCGGGGGTGAGTGAATTATGCCAATACCTAAAAGCGCATAATTGGCATTTAGCAATTGCATCGGGTGGCTTTGTGCCTTTTGCAGAGCAAGTGCAGTCACTGCTTGATTTAGATGAAGTGCATGCGAATACCCTTGAGTTCAAAGATAATCGTTTAACAGGCAAGGTCATAGGCACGATAGTTGATGCTGAGGAAAAAGCCCGTGTACTTAAACGAATCGAACAAAGGCTTACCTTAAACAACCGCCAAACTGTTGCCATGGGTGATGGAGCAAACGACTTAAAAATGATGGCTGCTGCAGGGCTTGGTGTTGCTGTGCACGGTAAACAGAAAGTAGTTGAGCAAGCACAAACAGCAATTAATGAAGGCTCATTACTACAAGTTGTCTACTTGCTTGGCCTACCATTAGATTACTCGCTTTAACCATGTTGCTTTGCGTTTACTCATTTCATTGATCAACCTTTGGTCAATATCAAAATGGGTAAGCGCTTCGTCGGTAATATCAATTAAATCGCCTACGCCAGCTACTGCCCATAGCGCTTCTTCAAGATCTTTTGCTTTATGTAATGCGTACTGACTAATATATTTCAATTCATTCGCCAAATAATCAATATCAGGCCGCCCTGTGCGAGAAATGTACAGCCTGAAAATATATACTAAATCGCTTTTTAGTGCTTTTTTTACAAACAAGGTTTGTGGTTTATAGTCATCTTCACTAATACAACGACTAGTAATGGCATCGCTTATAACGGTTTTACGTGGGTCAAAGCGAACAAATAAAGTGAATGGTAACGGTGGGTCTTGGCGACTACGGTCTTTGATCAGCGGTGTGATCACTTCTGTAATTTGATCTGTCGATAAGAAACCATCGATGCTGGTTGTTTCGTTCAATAACGCAAAATTTTGTAGTAGTACATGAAGAGGGCTTGGATATAAGCCTTGGCCAATAGCGCCAGCTTTAAAGTGGGCAGCTTCTTTATGTAAATAAAACGGGAATTGGCATACGCTTTTAGTCACCATATTTCTTAGTGCAGTTGATAGCCCTGGAATTTTAGGGGATTCTTCACAAACACGTAGCTTGTCTTTGTTGTTATCAATTAATACCGTGAAAAACTTAATTGCCATATGCGGTAAGTCAGTAATTCGATGCACTTTTAAATTCACGGTCGTCAGTGACTTACTCACCGCCATGACTTCATAAGCAAGGTTTGTTAAATCATGCTTTTTGGTGATTTTTTGCAATTCAGGCAAGTTTAATTTAATGATATCGCCTTTTTTGAACTCAACAGGCTGGTCGAACTCAATTTGTAAGCCCATCACAGATAAATCACGGGTATGGCCTGTAACAGTCTGCTCATGGTGTTCTACACTTACAGCTGTTTTGTATAAATAGCGTTTATGAGCACGAAGGTTCACATACTCAAGCGCCACAGGCTCTAAATGAGGGGGCGTTTTATGCTTACTGTGACCAAACTGTTTAAGTTGGTTTACCGCATCTTTATTGTAATCAAGCTGTTGGTACGTTTGTTGTTCAAACTTAGTACCGATTGAGGTCAAAATAAGTAGATATTTAACATCTTTGATCAACCCTTGCACACGAGGTGTCGGTGGCTTATTTAGTTTTTCGATGTTTTTACCAGCACTGCTTGGTAGCGACAGTGGAATATACGAATCTTCAGGATGGCTTGGCATCAACTGAAGCTTAAAGCATTGCCAGCTATCTTTCTGGCTACCAAATCCTAAAAATAAATTTTTTAAGTTTGGTTGGCTATCAAGCTCAGATCGAGTTGCAGAATAATAATAAATTTTCCCGGCAACGGTATGAGTAAAAGTATATAAATACTCTTCTTTAACAGCTTCTGGAGAGCTTAGTAAGTCTCCCAATCGTTGTTGATTGATGATGCTGTACAGGCAAGATAGCTTACGCTCATCACAAAAATAGCGTTGAATAAAAATATTATTTTCTGTGGTTAGCGCAAGGCTAGGATATAGCTTATCACCCTGTAGGCTTAAAAAGGTATAAAGTGAGGTAACACGAGGAATATAGTATTGCTCGTAGCCTTTTGAAACAACAGCATCTAAGGTGTTGTCGAGATTAACCTTATAGCGACGTTTATTGCCATGGATAAAGCTTTCTAGAAACTCATCAAATTTTTCGTTATTTTCAATAAAGGTACGCTTTAGGCGTATATGGTTATATTCACGAGAAACTTTCTCTACCGCTACGATTTCATATTGAATACCGTTTTTTAAACCAAGCTCAAAATCTTGCTCTAAGCCAACTAAGCGAAGACCTATTAACTGACCTTTTTTAACTTGATAACGTGGAGCTAGTTTTATTTTAGCGCCGCTCAGAGAAATATCAGACGTTGATGCTGCAACTTTGTTGTTTTTATCGAGTTCAACGGTGATTTTAATTGAGTAATTCATCCGCTCTTCGCGGCGACTCTCGTATGATGCAAACTTAATAACCTTTGCTGGCTGCTCTGTAGCGGCACTATCGTCAGCTAAAGCTTGCTCAGCGGCTTTTTTCTGCATTACCCGGTGATTGTTTTCGGTGTTCATTACCGCTTCGTAAACAGCAAGAGTATAACCACCGTGGCGTTTTATAGCATCTTCGAACACTTCAATGGCGGTATCGTCCATAAAGTGTTGTTTGCCATCATATTCGTAGGGTTTGACTTGACCAGTTACTTGACCACGTAAATCAATAAAGCGAGCTACTGGCTGAGATAAGCGTGACATTTCCATTTTAATCAAAAACTGCTCTGGCTTCGTTAAGCTAGCTGTCTTTGATTTAAATAGTTTGTCAAACTTAGGAGTGCCTAAATGCGCCTTTAGCTCTTCAACTAGGCTCTCATATTTAAGCAAAATGTCTTCAGCCATTTATAAAACCATCACCGTCTATCTAAAAAAGTAGGTATACTTGCAGGCAGTACATTATTAAAACTTGAGTAATCGCTACTTTTTTATTGTATTAGTTATTGTTATAAGTACCTGCCAAATAAATGGCAAGATTTGTAAAGTTTTATTTATAAGCAAAAAATGTGCCTTAAAGCACTTTTTATTGCGCTTATAGCTGTGTAAAAAAGCCGAACAGATTTAAGTTCAAAGGCTTCAGCTCATAAAACTACTATACATGAAATATTTAGCTAGTCAGTTTTTTAAGTTACTAATTAGTCAAAATAGAATAATTCAATAGGTAAGGCCGAATGGCAAAATCAGCAAAAATCGAATTTGTTTGCACTGAGTGCGGCATGAACTATCAGCGCTGGCAAGGGCAGTGTAAGTGCGGTGCATGGAATACACTTGCAGAATTTAAACCATCGGCAGGGCAATCAAAGCAAGCGGCAAGTCGTGCTACAGTGGCAGGCTATGCCGGTATCGCAAGCGGTGGCTCAAAGAAAATCAACGAAGTTGCAACCACCGAGGCAGAAAAACGCCTCACGGAAATTGGTGAGTTAGACAGAGTATTAAGCGGTGGTGTAACGACAGGTTCCGTCAACATTATCTCAGGCGACCCTGGTGCCGGTAAAACGACTTTGTTGTCTGATTTAGTTGCACGTATGTCAAAGCTGATGCCGTCTTTATACTGTACAGCGGAAGAGTCTTTATCTCAGTTTAAAAACCGAGTGAATCGCTTGCGCTTAGATTATAACGAAGATGAGCTTTATTTGCTTTCTGAAACCAGTGTTGAAGCAATCATTGAAGAACTCGATAAAAACAAAATTAAATTTGCAGTTATCGATTCAATTCAGGCAGTGGTGACAGAAACGGCAAATGGTAGTCCAGGTTCACCGTCACAGGTAAAAAGTGCAGCTCAAGCATTAACGCAATACTGTAAGCAAAACGATGTAACTATGTTCATCATTGCCCATGTAAACAAAAATAACGAAATTGCTGGGCCGCAAACACTGGTACATATAGTTGATGCCTTACTGCATATTGATACTAACGATGGGCAAGTCAGAACATTGCGTGCCAATAAAAACCGTTTTGGTGATATCGACACAGTGGGTATTTTCAGAATGTGTGAACGCGGAATGCTGAGCGTTGATAACCCGAGCGAAATCTTTTTATCAGGTTCAAGCACAGAATCCCCAGGCTCAGCCATTACCTGTATACGTAAAGGTAACCGTAACTTACTACTCGAAATTCAATGTTTAACTACAGAAACCGAAGCTGAGTTTCCACAGCGGGTATGTGTTGGTTTGAACATGAACCGTATTAAGATGCTCACGGGAATTTTACGTAAACACACAAAGACAAAAATCTTTCACGACACCTTTTTTAATATTGTCGGTGGCTTAAAAATCGATGAGTCAGAGACTTGTATCGATTTAGCATTGGTTGCAGCGTTATTAAGCAGCTTGAACGAATTTGTTGTACCACGCACCACCTGTATTATGGGCGAACTTAGTTTAAATGGTGATGTAAGACCAATCGACAGCGGCGTACCTCGAGTGAAGGAGGCTGCGCAACACGGCTTTACAGAGATTTTTATTCCGCATCGAAATTACCATAAATCAATGGAAGGGCTTGGCGCTAAGATCACGCCAGTGAAAACCGTGCATGAACTATTGTCGTTAATCAACTAATGATACACTGCTAAAAATTTACACCAATTAAAGGAAATAAAATGAAAAAGTTAATTATAGCAGCCGTTGTTGCTGCGGCTGTTGGCGGTGCGTTTTACGCAAACTACGCAGCTACACAGGAAGTAAAAAAGGTCGTTGATCAGCAAATAAGTGCATTATCAGCGCAAAGTGGTGTAGATATTACTTACAATGATATTTCAGCAAATGTATTTGCTAGCAGCATGCAGCTTTCAGGTATTAAGGTACAAAGCTATACTGGTGATGAGATGATTGCCACAATCGACAATATTGAAGTGACAGGATATGAAGTCGATGCAGTGCCGCCTCACACTGGTTTTGTAATGAAGAGCTTTCGTTTTAGTGATGACTTTTTAGCGCAACTTCCTGAAAATGCGAATAATAAGTTAGCATCTGCAAGCTATGACGTAAATTCATCGCTAGATTATGATAAAGACACTGGTAGCAGTGATTTTGCTTTAAACGTTATTGCAAACCAAGTTGCTGATGTGCGTTTTAACTTAGGCCTTGCCAACTCAACGCCATTAATGGAAGCATCAATGGCAATAAGTAAAATGCAAAATGAAGCGCAAGGTGCAGAGCTGACTTTAGAGCAACAACTGCAACAGCAATCAAAAATGATGGCTGCAATGACTCAACTTGAGCCACGTAGCATTAATATGTCGATCGCCGACGAAGGTGAGCTTAAAGCAGTTGTTGATAGTTTCTTAGAAGCACAAGGTATGAGCCACGAGCAGTTCCAACAGACTGTTGCCATGCAGTTACAACAGGCGCCAGTAAGTGAAGAGCTAGCAGCTGCTATCACAAACTTCGTAAGTGGATTGTCTGAATTAACTGTGTCAGCAAGCTTACCTGAAGGAAAAACCATGATGGAGATAAACCAACAGATTATGGCGTTAATGGGGCAGCCAGAAGAATTAGCTAGCTACATTAATTTACAAGCAAGCGGTAAATAAACCTCTGTTAAATTATTAACCTTAAAGTGTCGGGTTGTTTAATGCGTTCACTTTAAGGTTATTTCTGATCTGGGTTACACCATGACTGTGCTCCAAAAATTTCTGCGCTAAAGCACGTTGAAATCCTGTTTCTGCAATTCCTTTTAATTCAACAGTATTGCCATCGATAATCACCTGAAGATGCTTAATCTTAAAATTCGGATTATTTGTTAACTTTTTCAGGGCCATTTGTTGTAGGCGAGGTTGTGCCGATGTGCTGGTTGTTAGCACGCTAGTATTGGCACTCACATTCGTTGCGCAAGCAAGTAAAAAAATACAGCTTAATAAAGTAATTACTATGGTTAATTTGAAGCGGCTCATACAATTCCCTCGTTGTTCTAGTCTGCTGTGAACTATTGCTGAACCAGTTACAATTATTATTCCATTTTTTAAGTTTTTGAATTTAATTGATTTTCTATTTTTGCCGGTCTGTATGGATAAGAAAGTGTGAACTAATTACACACTAAATAAGTAAAAAGGGTAGGGTACAAAAATGCCGAGGCAAACTCGGCATTTTTACTTTTATGATGTTAAAGTTAAAACTACTTTTTCTTCTTCGTTTTAGCTTTGGCTTTTTTCTTTGCCTTCATTTTTACTGGATCTTTTTTCTTCTTAGATGGGATCTTCGCTTCTTTGTGCTGTGGCTCAAGCCCTTTAATTACGCGGCGTTTAAGCTTTTGCTCAATGTAGCGCTCAACTTTACCAATAATTGCCACATCATGAGCTTCAATAAATGATATCGCAATGCCTTTTTTACCAGCACGGCCAGTACGTCCTATACGGTGTACATATACGTCTGCGGTGCGTGGCATATCAAAGTTGATAACATGGCTGATATCAGCAACATCAATACCACGAGCAGCAACATCTGTTGCAACTAGGATATTGTTGCGGCCAGAGTGAAAGTTTTCCATCGCTTTCATGCGCTTATCTTGTGGCATCTCACCGCGTAACCAAGCAACACGAAGACCTTCGTTATTTAGCTCGCCAACCAATGTCTCAAGGCGTTCACGAGTTTTAACAAACACAATTGCTTTATGAATGTCGTCACCATTTAACGTTTCAACCAACATTTTTAGCTTGTGGTCGTAGTCATCCGCAAGGTGCACCCATTGATGGATTTTGCCTTTTTCTTTACGTGAAGATTCGGCTTCAAGCAGTGCCGGATCGTTTAAGATTCGCTCTGCAAATAACTCAACGCTGTCACCTTCAAGGGTGGCTGAGAATAAGAAACATTGACGGCGGTTACGTGCTTCATCACAAATGCGTAGCATTTCTTTACGAAAACCCATGTCTAGCATGCGGTCAGCTTCATCAAGAATAAGCATTTCAACGTTTTCAGCATGGAAGTTCTCTGTTTCGAGGTACTCCATTAAACGCCCTGGTGTGGCAATGAGAATATCGTTATTGCTTTCGAAAATTTCTCTGTGTGTCCCGTAGTTTATACCACCTGTCACAACCCCAATTTTAAGATGAGTTTGTGCTGCGAGTAATTCACATTGCTCATGAATTTGGTAAGCAAGCTCACGGGTTGGTGTCATGATCAATACGCGTGCAAAGCCAGGATCGCGACGCGGGAAATCAAGCAAGTATTGAATTGCAGGGATCAAAAACGCGGCTGTTTTACCCGTACCAGTAGGGGCAGATGCCAAAATATCACGACCTTGAAGTGCTTCAGGGATCGCTTGTTGTTGAATACTGGTTGGCGTATCAAAACCCATTTTATTAATGGCATTTAACAGCTTGTTATCGATATCAAATTCAGAAAATTGCATAGAGTGACATAAATAGAGGACAATTGAGCCTAATTATACGCGTTAACGCGGCTGTGGTGAATGAAAAGGTGAAAAAATGTCAGGCTTTGTGTTTAAACAATTTACGGTAACGCAAACGCGCGCAGCGATGAAAGTATCGACCGATGGTATTTTGTTAGGGGCGTGGGCTGATGTGAGTGGTGCTAAGCGCATTTTAGACATTGGTACAGGCACAGGGTTGTTGGCGTTAATGGCAAAACAAAGAGCGCTTGATGCAAAAGTAAGTGCCATTGAAATTGATTCTGGTGCCTGCAGTGATGCCCGAGATAACTTTGCGGCTAGCCCATGGCCTGATATAAACCTTTTCGAAGGAGCTGTGCAGTCATTTAATGCAGCAGAGCCTTTTGATGCGATCATCACCAACCCACCTTATTTTAATGCGAGCCTAAAAGGTGATAATCATGCTCGAAATACTGCCCGCCATACTGATGGCCTTAGCTTCAGCGAATTAATAGCATCATGTTCTAGACTGAGTCACAGTAAAATACGCTTGAATGTGATCTTGCCTTGCTTAGAGGCAGAGCAATTCATTGCTGTTGCAGCGCAAGCTGGCTGGTACTTAAATCGCCATTGCTTGGTTCGCACCAGCGACAAAAAGCAAGCGAGCCGAAGCCTGATGCTATTCAGCCAAAACAACGGTGAATGCGAAACAACGTCGTTAACCATACATACAGCTGATGGCAGCTACAGCCAAGATTATAAGGAGCTATGTAAAGCTTTTTACCTAAAGATGTAATGGTTATTCAGCAATGCTCGCTTCAAGGCCATCTTCACTTAAGAGCAAGGTATATGACTGCCCATATGATGCGTCGCAGATTGAGACGGGTTCATAGACTCGCTTATCCTCATCGTTAATTCTTGATATTTTCAAGTCATCAGCGCAGTCATCAATGTGGTACCAGTAACTTAATTGATTCTGATATAAATTAACGAGTTGTTTTTCGACTTTTAAGCGAAGGTTTTCAGTTGCGAGAATACGAATCGCAAAAAAGTCATCTTTATCATCATTGGCTTTTTTGACGAGTGTTAAACGGAGCTTTTCAGCATTTTGCCAAGCAATAAAATGATAAGGTTGATCTTGAGCTACCTGATACATCTGTGTGGCTGAGTTACTTGTGTCGCTGTGATCGACTACATAAAATGAAATACGACTGCGTTCATTGTGAGCATGTATTACATCAACGGGGGGTGATTGCGATGCAAGCGTATCAACATAGTATTCAGAGTCTTTAACTTCTTGAGCATCACCAAATAAATCAGTGTTCGCCATGTAATAATCCACTTCTAAATCAGTGGTATTTACGAGCGTGTAATTGTTCTCATACATTTCGTCGCCAAAGTTATGAGTTTCTTCAACTTCTAATTCATCACACCCTGCGAGCAAAATGCTTGCGGCAGCTATTATTGGTAGCGCACTTTTCATTGTTATTCCTTTTACAAATGAAGGAGCTGTTTAGGCTAAATAAAAAGTCATTGTACCTTTATTGTTTGCTAAATTGTACCGGTGGTTGTAATTGCATGACTTCATCAAGCTGAATTTGCTGAACATATTCAAGCTTTAATAGGGTATCTAATACAGCTTTACTGTGCGACTTTTCTATTTCGGCGCTGCAAAAATCAATAATGCTAAAGCGACGCTTGATCAGCAGACCTTCGATGTCAGGTAAAGGATGTGTAGTTTCAATTAGTACGCGGGTTGTTGGACAAGGGTCAGCATAGCCTGAGCGCAATAATTTTTTTAAATTAAATAAGTTATCATCAAGCCGACCCAGCTCAATGGCGGCTTTGGCGCTGTCAGGAATAAATAATGGCTCAGCAAAGCGATTTATTTTTATTTCGCCCGTGGCGTTAATTGTAGCAACCTGATTACTGTCGTAACTAACAATATCACCGGTAATTAATGTGAATTGACTCATTGTGTTCCCTCGCAATGTTGTGTCGATTTCAGAGCTAAGCAAAATGGTGTGTTTGCTTAAGCCCTGATATAGTGCCAAAGTCTTAAGTTTTATACGAGTTTTTTATGTTCCGTTTATCAATTGTTTTATCTACCTTATTATTTTCTCAGTTGAGCTTTGCCGCATTGACGCCAGTGGGTCTTTGGAAAACCATTGACGAAGAAACGAATGAAGCGAAATCTTTAGTACGTATCAGTGAGCAAGATGGTGTATTGGTTGGTAGTGTTGAAAAAATCCTTAACCCAGCCAAGCAAGACGCAATCTGCGAAGAGTGTAAAGGTGATAAGAAAAATCAGCCAATTTTAGGGTTACAAATTATAGAAGGTGCTAAAGATGCCGGTGATGGTAGCTGGCAAGAGGGTGAAATTCTTGACCCAAACAATGGTAAAACCTATACCCTTAAACTGACCCCACAAAAACAAGGTAAGGTGCTTGAAGTACGCGGATATATTGCATTTTTCTATCGTAATCAATATTGGCAACGTGTTGAATAACCATTAAAAAAGCCAAGCGATGCTTGGCTTTTTTATTCATGACTTACAAGCTTTCGCTGTACTCAGTCATGACTTGTTCAACCCAGCTTGCGATACGCTCATCGCTAAGCTCGTATTGACTGTCTTCATCAAGGGCTAAGCCAACAAATTGTTTACCATCTTGAGTAAGTGCTTTTGAAGCCTCAAATTCATAACTTGCATCGTTAGGCCATTTGCCTAGTAAGGTAATGCTTTGATCACAAATTTCATCGTGTAACATGCCAAGTGCGTCTTGGAACCACTGACCATAACCTTGTTGATCGCCCATACCAAACAGAGCCACGGTTTTGCCGTTTAGGTTAACATCTTTAATGTCGTCCCAGATTGATTCCCAATCTTCTTGCAACTCACCAAAATCCCAAGTTGAAATGCCGAAGATCACGAAATCAAATTGCTCTGCATTTTTTAATGGCTCATCTTTGATATTGTGAAGGCTCACTATGTCGTGACCAATAATATCGCGAATTTTCTCTGCCGCTATTTCTGTGTAGCAGGTTGTAGAACCATAAAATAAACCAATCTGCATTGTATTTATCACTGTGTATTTGCCTGATATGATAGGCGTAAGTTTACCGTAAGGTATAATCAATTGATACCTTGATAAGGATGAGAGTACGCGTGGCTGATAATAATTCACAAGCCCAAAAAGGTGTAATAACAGCAAATAACGCCGAACATTTAGAGTTATTTTTAGATACGCTGTATCTTGAGCAAGGGGTTAGCGAAAATACACTCGCCGCTTATCGCAGTGACCTTGAAAAGTTTTGCCAATTTTTAAAAGATAAAGACCTACTAGCTGTTCGCTCTGATGATATTGAAGCATATTTAGCATACCGTGTTGATTTAGGGCTAAAGTCGCGCAGCACTGCACGTAGCATCAGTGCCCTTAAGCGTTTTTATCAGTATTTTGTGCGCGAAAAAGCCATTGCCGATTCGCCGATGGTCAATATTGCTCAGCCAAAAGCTGGGCAGTCATTACCAAAAACGCTGTCAGAAGCCGAAGTCGAAGCTTTGCTTGCAGCCCCAGACATAGAAGATCCTATGGGGCTTCGCGATAAAGCCATGCTTGAGCTGTTATATGCCACAGGGCTTCGTGTTACTGAGCTGGTGGGACTCAGAATGGAGCAAATTAATTTGCGCCAAGCGGTGGTCTTTGTAAAAGGTAAGGGTAATAAAGAGCGTTTAGTTCCCCTAGGCGAAGAAGCAATGTACTGGCTTGAGCAGTTTTTAAAAGTGGGTCGTTCGCAAATGATTAAACATGCCACTGACTTTGTGTTCCCATCTAAGCGCGGGATTGGCATGACACGACAAACTTTTTGGCATCGCATCAAACACTATGCTATTTTGGCATCAGTTGAATCGCCGTTATCACCGCATACGCTCAGACACGCGTTTGCAACGCATTTGCTTAATCATGGGGCGGACCTTAGAGTCGTGCAAATGATGTTAGGTCACAGTGACTTATCAACAACACAAATTTATACCCATGTAGCGAATGAAAGATTGAAGTCGGTACACGAGCAACATCATCCACGTGCTTAGTGCAAGATTTTTAGAGATGTACCGGTCTATATAAAAAATGATCAGGATATAGGATATTTATGAAAAAGTTAGTTTTAGCCACAGCACTACTAGGCACAAGCTTAAATGTGTTTGCCAATGGCGTATCAACAACAGATGCTGCTGATGCCCCTATTATTGCTAAGTTTGCTGAATTAGGCGTAACCGTTAAGCAAATCAACCCAAGCCCAGTGGCAGGCCTTAAAGAACTAATTACTGATAAAGGCGTGCTGTACGCAAGCCCTGACGGTCAATTTCTAATGCAAGGAACACTGATTGACCTTAATAACCGAGTTAATCTAACAGAGCATGCACTGAGCGATGTACGTAAAGAAGGCATTGCTGAGTACGAAGACTCAATGATCGTTTACAAAGCGAAAAACGAAAAGCATTCAATCACAGTCTTTACCGATATTACCTGTGGTTACTGCCGTAAGTTACACCGTGAACTTGATGATTTCTTAGATGCGGGTATCACCGTTAAATATCTAGCTTTCCCACGTGGGGGCTTACGTGGTAAAGGTTACCAAGATCTAATGAATGTATGGTGTGCTAAAGACCCTGCTGAAGCGTTAACAGAAGCAAAAGCGGGTGCAGAAGTCGCAGACGTGCCAGGTTGTAACGCGCCAATTGCTGAGCATTACCAACTAGGTCAAAGCTTTGGTATGTCGGGTACTCCAGCAATTATTTTAGAAGATGGCACCATGATCCCAGGTTATCAATCAGCTGCGCAAATTAGCCAAGCGCTTGATGCCTTACCAAAAACATCTTCATAACTGATTTTTTAAACGAAAAGGCCTATTTTTCGTAGGCCTTTTTTATTTGTATTAAGCAAAGAAGTACCATTTCCGACATGGAAAAAATAATTCAAGCTCGTCCTCATGTTGATGATTCGCATTTACCACACCATTTACACCCTGTAATTAAGCAAATATATGCGACTCGACAGGTGCAAAGTGCCACCGAACTCGATAATAGCGCTGCGACATTACATGACTTTAAGTTGTTTAAAGATATCGACAAAGCTGTGGTGCTATTGCAACAAGCCCTCGCGGCTCAAAGTCGCGTGTTAATCGTCGGTGACTTTGATGCCGATGGCGCAACCAGCACAGCAACCTTAATGCAAGGTCTTGCTATGTTTGGCTTAAAGAACCTTGATTACTTGGTACCTGACAGATTCAGCCTAGGTTATGGCTTAAGTCCTGCGCTTGCTGAGCAAATAGTGACTATGCAACCCGAGCTGGTGATCACTGTTGATAACGGTATTTCATGTATAGATGGCATTGCAATTGTTAAGCAAGCGGGTATTAAAGTGCTGGTAACTGACCACCATTTACAAGGTGAAGCCCTGCCAGATGCTGATGCCATCGTGAACCCGAATCGTCATGACTGTCAGTTTCCATCGAAATCAATAGCAGGCGTTGGGGTCGCTTTTTATCTGCTTATTGCTTTACGTAGCCACTTACGTGAACAAGGATATTTTCAGCACAACCCAATGCCAAATTTGGCTGAGTTACTTGATATTGTAGCCCTTGGTACCGTTGCCGATGTGGTCGCGCTTGATGCCAATAACCGAACCTTAGTCCATCAAGGTTTAGCACGTATTCGCAGTGGTAAAACACGCCCAGGTATCAGTGCCTTAATCGAAGTGGCAAATCGTAATGCTGCCCGTTTAAGTGCCAGTGACTTTGGCTTTTCATTAGCGCCACGCTTAAATGCTGCAGGGCGTCTTGATGATATGAGTTTAGGTATAGCCTGTTTGTTATCAAGCGATATAAACCAAGCACGCCGAATTGCCGGTGAGCTCGACAGCCTCAATCACGAGCGCCGTGAAATAGAGCAGGGCATGCAAACGGAGGCACAAGCTGTGCTTGACCGTTTAGCATTTAAAACTGAGTCAGTGCCTGATGCCATTTGTTTATATCAAGCTGATTGGCACCAAGGTGTGATTGGTATTTTGGCTGGTCGCTTAAAAGAAAAGTATCACCGCCCGACGATTATTTTTGCAGCGGGTGATAACGGCGAAATAAAAGGCTCTTGCCGCTCTATTGAAGGGCTGCATATGCGTGATTTGCTTGAGCGAGTAAATACACTCTACCCGCATTTGATCAGTAAATTTGGTGGCCATGCTATGGCAGCGGGGTTGAGTATCAATGAGCAGTGTTTTACTGAATTTAAAACCGTGTTTGAGCAAATGGTGACAGACACACTCACTGAAGAGCATAAGCAAAGTATTTTACTTACCGATGGTGAATTGCCTAATGAGTGCTTTTCGATGGAGTTTGCAAACCAGCTAAAAAATGCCGGCCCCTGGGGTCAGCAATTTCCGGAGCCAGTGTTTGAACATGTGTTTGAAGTAATACAGCAGCGCATTGTCGGTGAAAAACACTTAAAACTGGTTTTAAAACATCAGTCTGGACGATTAGTTGATGGCATTGCATTTGGGGTTGATGTGCGTGCATGGCCAGACACCGAAGTGCGTTATGTGAAAGCTGCTTATCAACTCGATATAAATGAATTCCGTGGTAAATTCTCGTTACAGTTGATTATTCGAGAGCTACAAAAAGCGACATAAAAATATCGTTATAATCGACATAAAAGGCTAATAAAACGCTCGGTTTTTTGTTAAAATCGGGCGTTTTTAATATTTGTAGATAATTTACCGTATTTATTGTCGATATCGGTGCGCGGTAAATCAGCCATTTTGGAGTAATGTACATGTTTGAAGTGAATCCTGTGATTAATCAAATCAAGGAAATTCGCGAACGTACTGAACTGCTTCGGGGGTACCTTTGACTACCCTCTTAAGAAAGAGCGGTTAGAAGAAGTTAACGCAGAACTTGAAGATTCAGCAGTGTGGAATGAGCCAGAGCGAGCTCAAGCACTTGGCCGTGAAAAGTCGGCACTCGAAGCTATTGTTGAGACCATTGATAATCTAGTGTCTGGTACCGAAGATGTTGAAGGTTTAGTCGAGCTTGCTGTTGAAGCTGAAGATGAAGAAACCTTCGCTGAAGCCGAAGCTGAATTAGGCGATTTAAACGCCCAGCTTGAAAAGCTAGAGTTCCGTCGTATGTTCTCAGGCGACCATGATCAAAACGATGCTTACCTTGATTTACAATCAGGTTCTGGCGGTACTGAAGCCCAAGACTGGTGTAACATGCTACTGCGTATGTATTTACGTTGGGGTGAAGCAAAAGGCTTTAAAGTTGAACTGGTTGAAGCAACTGATGGTGATGTGGCTGGTATCAAGGGCGCAACTGTACGCTTTGTTGGCGAATATGCATACGGTTGGTTACGTACAGAAACAGGTGTTCACCGTTTAGTGCGTAAGAGCCCGTTCGACTCAAGTGGTCGTCGCCATACCTCGTTTGCATCGGCATTCGTTTACCCAGAAATCGACGATAATATCGAAATTGATATTAATCCGGCAGACTTACGTATTGACGTTTACCGCGCATCAGGCGCAGGTGGTCAGCACGTAAATACAACAGAGTCAGCGGTTCGTATTACTCACATACCAACCAACACTGTTGTACAGTGCCAAAATGAGCGTTCACAGCACAAGAATAAAGACCAAGCAATGAAGCAGTTAAAAGCGAAATTGTTTGAACTTGAAATTCAAAAGCAAAATGCTGAGAAACAAAGCCAAGAAGATGCTAAATCTGATATTGGCTGGGGTAGTCAAATTCGTTCATACGTACTTGATGACTCGCGCATTAAAGACTTACGTACTGGCGTTGAAAACCGTAATACACAAGCGGTTCTTGACGGCGACTTAGATAAATTTATTGAAGCCAGCCTTAAATCTGGCCTATAACCACCAAGCTAAAAAAGAGCTAAAAAATGACTGATCAAATCCAAGACGAAAATAAGTTAATCGCTGAGCGTCGTGGCAAATTAGACGCAATCCGCGAAAATTGCCCAGCCAACGGTCATCCAAACCAATTCCGTCGTGAACATTACACGGCTGATTTGCAAGCTGAGTTTGGTGATAAATCGAAAGAAGAATTAGTTGCTGAGCAACATGTTGTATCAGTTGCAGGTCGTATTCTTGCAAAACGTGGTCCTTTCCTTGCGTTACAAGACATGAAAGGCCAAATTCAAGCGTACGCATCAAAAGACGTACAAAAAGAATTAAAAGCAAAATACGGTCAACTTGATATCGGTGACATCATCGGTGTTAAAGGCGCACTAAATAAATCAGGTAAAGGTGACCTTTACGTAGAAATGACAGAGTACGAGTTACTGACAAAGTCATTACGTCCGTTACCAGAAAAATTCCATGGTTTATCTGACCAAGAAACTAAATACCGTCAACGTTATGTTGATTTAATTACGAATGATGCGACACGTGAAACTTTCCGTATTCGCTCAAAAGTTGTTGAAGGTATCCGTCGTTTCTTAGCTGATCGTGACTTCATGGAAGTTGAAACACCGATGCTACAAGTGATCCCAGGTGGTGCGTCTGCACGTCCATTCGTAACACACCACAATGCACTTGATATCGACATGTACTTACGTATTGCCCCTGAACTTTACTTAAAACGTTTAGTTGTAGGTGGCTTTGAGCGTGTATTCGAAATCAATCGTAACTTCCGTAACGAAGGTTTATCAACGCGTCATAACCCAGAATTCACGATGATCGAATTCTACCAAGCATATGCGGATTACATTGACCTGATGAACATTACTGAAGACATGTTACGTACTGTTGCGACAGACGTACTTGGTTCACCAATTGTGGTAAACACAACGAAAGATGAAAATGGTGAAGTGGTTGATTCAGTAGAGTACGACTTTGGACAACCTTTTGCGCGTTTAACAATGAGCGAGGCTATCCTTAAGTACAACCCAGACTTTGATGCTGCGGTATTTAATGATCCTGAAAACCATTTTGAAGAACTTAAAGCGTACGCAAAGCAAGTACACGTTAAGATCCCAGAAAACTGCGTATGGGGCCCTGGTAAGTTCTTGTGTGAAATTTTCGAAGAGACTGCTGAGCACAAGTTAATTCAACCAACTTTCATTACCGCTTACCCGTGGGAAGTGTCTCCACTTGCGCGCCGTAACGATGAAAACCCATTTGTGACTGACCGTTTCGAATTCTTCGTAGGTGGCCGTGAATTAGCAAATGGTTTCTCTGAGCTTAACGATGCACAAGATCAAGCTGAGCGTTTTGCTCGTCAAGTTGAAGAGAAAGACGCAGGTGATGATGAAGCAATGCACTACGATGAAGATTACATTCGTGCGTTAGAGTACGGCTTACCACCAACAGCGGGTGAGGGTATTGGTATCGATCGTCTAGTGATGTTATTTACTGACTCACCAACAATTAAAGATGTGATCCTATTCCCACACATGCGTCCTCAAGCTGACTAATCAGCTAAATGTTCTGAAAACGCCGCTTTTTAGCGGCGTTTTTGTTATCAGAATTTTCTGATTTTTATTGCTCTCAATTTTTATATTTAATTGTAATTAGCTGATCTAAAAGAAAATGCTGAATTATTCTTCAAACGAAGTTACTAAGTTGTAAAGTTTTTCTACTAATTCTAAGTCCGATAGTATTATTTTTAGACAAGATATGACATCATTACGCCATTCTCTTCAACGTTTAAACGGACTTAATAATAATGACAAAAAAGCCTTCGCAGTCTTCAGTAGAGACAACGCCAAGCGAGCATCAACGTGAAGCTTTTTATCGTGCCTGCATCGCCGAATTCCAACAATTGGGTTATCAAGACCAATACCTAGCCGAATTAACAGATGAACTAATCCCACTGACGGGTCTTGAGCCGTTGAGTGATAAAGAAAAAACGACTAAAGGGTAAACAAAAACGAGTTGTTTTTGTGCGTTGTGGATAATCTATAACCATCTGTACGATTTTCCTTGAAAAGTGTTTGACATATTTCCTGAAATCTTTATTATACGCCCCACAAGACGGAGAGGTGGCCGAGTGGCCGAAGGCGCTCCCCTGCTAAGGGAGTATAGGGTTTGTAGCTCTATCGAGGGTTCGAAT
>NZ_JADKNF010000026.1:20507-48494 GCF_017808125.1 Pseudoalteromonas sp. PA2MD11 | reverse complement strand
TTGATTTTTTCATGTAGATCTCCTTCGTCTAATTTACGAGAAAATTCTACTTTTGAGGACTGTTATTTTTCGGGGGGGTTACCACATAGGTAAGTATTTCAATATAAATAACCCTATAGATTTATTGTTATTTAAAAAAAAACCTCGCAATTAGGCGAGGTTTTTGAAGCTTATGCATTCTTTAAAATTAGAACGTTTGTTCTACTTTTAAGAAAATTGTTCTGCCAAGCACATCATATAGTGCTGTAGAAGCATCACGGTAGTCGTAGAAACCGTCGTACCATTTAGGTGCTTCACGGTCGAAGATGTTATTCACACCAAATGTTACTTTACCGTTCCAATCATGTGTATAAGATACTTGTGCATTATGCTTGAAGTAGCTCGCAACTGGCGCTAAAGAAGGATTGTTAAATTCTTCAGCGCCTGATTCTTGTTTACCAATGTAGTAAGTAGACCAAGCAGCCCCAAAGTTATCATATTTCCAATCAAGCGTCATATTTGCACGCCACTCTGGGTAATCTTGAAGACCAGAGTAATCGAAAGGATCAGCACCTGCTTCTGTGATTTCTACAAACTCTTCAACGTAACTTGCTTCACCACGTAATGAGAAATCACCGATATTAGTTTCATGAGTGTAGTTCGCTTTAAAGTCAAAACCAGACGTCTCTAAAGAAGCCATATTTTGATCAAAGCTGTACATTACATCAATTTTACCTTCTGCATCACGCACAACAGCTGGGTTAGAGCCATTTTCAATTTCATCTGAAAGTAAGCGATCTGTACTGATTGCAGCAATACGGTTATCAATTTTTACTTTGTAGTATGAAACTTCCATTGAAAGTGTATCTGTCACATTCCAAACTGTACCAACAGTTAGAGACTCACCTTCTTCTGGCTCTAAATCTGGGTTACCACCAAACCACGTTTTGTGTTGTGTACCACTTGGCGCACAGTAAACAGTATCGCTTGCAGCGTTACCTTGGTTATCACACCAAAGTGTATCGTAGTTAGTTTCGAAGCTTAAAGATTGACTAGAGAACATCTCACCCATGTTTGGAGCACGGAAAGACTCACCCCAGCTTGCACGTACTAATAAGTCATCTGTGATACGCCAAGCAGCACCAAGTTGACTAGTTACGTTATCGAATTCACCTGCAACAACAGATGCACCTACGTCACCTTCTTGCTCATATTTATCGTAACGAACTGCAGCATTTAAATCTAAACCGAATGGGAAAGCAGCTTGTAGCTCTAAGTAGCTAGAAGTACGGTCACGTGTTGCAAATACATCATCACCACCTGAACCACCTGACACATTACCTGAAGCAGATAGAGGGTCTGAATACTGAGTGAAGTCGATCGTTTCAAACTCAGCACCTACTACACCCGCTAAGGTAAATGATTCATTATCAACAAGCGTTGTAGAAACTAAACCGTCAAATTGAGTGCTTTCGAACTCTGCTTTATAGGTACCCATGTGAGCTGCACCAGCATAAAGCTCTGCCATTTGTGCATCCCATGAAGCAAAGTCCATACCTGTAGTATTGAAGATATCGTATTCACCTGTATCGATTAGAGACTGTACAAGTGGATCATTAATTAGATTACGGTTGAATGATTCAGTCGTAGAGCGGCTACGCTGCGCATTGATTTCCCAGTCAAATCCGTTACCAATATCAGTATAACCTACTAAGCCACCAACAAAATCAATGTTAGCAATTTCAACACGAGTATCACGGTTACCCAAGTTAGCTGAACGCATGCTTAGTGAAATATCTTCACCATATGGGTTCATAGGGTTATCAGCATACATAGTCGGTTTTGTAGTTGATACAGGTGTACCAGCATAACGAGCATCAGTCTTAGACATTGAAGCACTTGCACGGCCACGGAAATATAAGTCGTCTGTTAACTCATACTTAAAGTTTGAAAGGATTGAGTCTTGTTCTGCGTCAGCGAAAAGCTTAGTCACAGCGCCATAACTATATAAACAACGGCCGTCGCTACTTGGTACTGTATTATCTGCAACATCACATAAGTCTGCTGAGTACCAGTTTTTAGAGTCTTTACCTTGACCATTTGGAACAGAGCTGTAAGACGAAAATGCACCGTATAATTCAGAATCTAATTCCCAGATATCACGGTCATAAACTGCATCTGCTTTGTAGTGTTCGTAAGTTAATGTGATATTACCTTTATCAGATGCATAACCACCTGTCACTGAGAAACGGTTAGTATCACCACCTTCAACTGAAGGTAACTCTGTGTCATATGTGAAGTTTAAACCATTAAAATCTTTTTTAGTGATGATGTTGATTACACCAGCAACCGCATCAGAGCCATATACCGCAGATGCACCTTCACGAAGAATTTCAATACGTTCAACGATTGCCATTGGAATTCGTGACGTATCAGCTGCAGCACCAGAAGAAGAACTAGTACCTGGCATACGACGGCCGTCTAATAATACAAGTGTATAGTTTGCACCAAGGCCACGCATATTAACATTTGAAGTTGCGGCGGCACCTGAACCATAACCTGACATACCACGCCAAGAACCGAAACTGTTTACAGACGAGTTATTTAATACATCTGCAACTGTCGCTTCACCAGATAACTGGATATCAGCTGCAGTAATAACTGTCACTGGTGAGGCAGTTTCCATATCAACTTGCTTGATACGTGAACCTGTTACTTCGATGCGTTCAACTTTCCCTGCGTTTTCTTCATCTGCAGCAAATGTACTAGCAGAAAATGCAGCTGTCGAAGCTGCACCAAAAGCAACCGCTAAGCGAACAGCTTTTGAAACTTTATTATTTAACATTTGATTCTCCCTGGACCATGTTATTCATGGAATATTTATAGTTATTCAAAATAAATGCATATTCCGCAGTCATTTCGAGCTTTGATAATAATACTCGCCACTCTCAAAGGTCAACACTTCACTAACGCAAAAGTTCAACTTTTAACAATAAATATAAAAACACCACAGAATTAAAAATAAATTTAACACACGAAAAACCCTTAAACCACAAAGGGTACAGCATCATTAACAATGAGTTACAAAGAGAAAGAAGAATTTCATTATTTAGTACCAATAAAGGCACACACCAGAATAACGCCAAATAATTGCAATAAACACAACAAATAGGCGATTTGTATTTTGGATTTTTTTTTCACTTAAATTTAGAATTTGAAAACTTAAACCCAATAGATATAGACGAAACTACAAATTACTTAGACAAGATGACAGTTAGAAGTGTTTTTTAAGATTAACCATGCAAAAGTTAATAGAATGAACATTCTATTAACTAAACCCATTGGTCGACTCAAGAAAAAAGCTCACCCTCCTTATTTACTAAGCCCAAGACGCTAAGTAGTAATAAATTCGGTACATTCCAACTTGAAAAAAATGTAACAATCGGCAATAGTTAGATTGTTAAAACAACAAGGAAAAACCATGATTAAACAATTATTACTAATTGCATTTACTTTTTGCTCACTTTCTTCGTACGCAAAAATCAATGAACTACCAGAGGAATTCTCAGATTTTAGCCTTAATAGAGATATAAGAATTTCATACGAGGATCTTGATAACCTACTTGAAATAACAGTGCTAGATATGGGCAGGTCTGATAGAAGCTCACGTAAATCCCAATCATCCATTGGCACGCGCATGAAATCACATAAAAATAATGATACAGCTTTGGAGGCTAATCGTTTTTTATTTGAGGCAGTATCTAAATCAGAAATAAAAGATGGCTTTCACAAAATTCGTATAAGCCTAGAAAAAGTACCTGACGAAATTTCTCTTAACGAACTTAGCCTCGATGAGCAATTGGCATACTGGCTTAACCTTTACAATACAGCGATAGTTGAAAAGTTAATCGAGCACTACCCTATTCGCGATACAGAAGATCTTCTTTTTGATGATGATTCAATTTTAGATGAAGAGTTTTTAACCGTTGCCGGCTATAAGCTTTCACTCAATGATATCCAACATAAAATTGTTTTTGAAAAATTCGGTAAAAAGAAACCAATCGTCATGTATGGCTTTTATCAAGGTAACATAGGTAGCCCAAACCTGCGCAATGAAGCTTATAAAGGTAATAAGGTTTACCATCAACTAGTTGAAAATGGTGAAGAATTTGTAAACTCTAATCGAGGCATGCAAATTAAGCGTAAAAGCCGCCTTTATGTATCTAAATATTATGAGCAAACTGAATCATTATTTACTGACTTCGAAACTGACTTACGTGAGCATTTAGAAGACTACGCTGAAGGGCAAATGAAAAGCGATGTTAAATACGCAAAACGTTTTAAAATTGACATTGAAGATTGGAATATAACCGACTTATTTGGTACAGAGCGTAGTTTTGGTGCAACTGCATCAACTAACCCAGCAGCAATGTTAAACGCTGTGGTGAGTAATTCTGATGTACCAGTATCTGAAGATGGCAGTAGCTCAGGTATGGGGGCCGTTAATGTTAACTTTATTAACGACTCTATCATGATGCGTACAATGGATTTTGGTCGCTTTTCACCTGAAATGTTAGAAAAAATTAAAAAGCTTAACTTAAAACGCCAAGACAATAGCGGTACTGTTGAGATCAAAGATATTGATTCAACTAATTAATCGCTAAACACCGCATGTCAGTAATCAGCGGCATGCGGTCTTTTTCGAATAGAAACTTTATTGCTAAGTCAGCTTTTCACAACCAGGTCAGGCCTTACAGCAAAAACCTAAACTAATTTAACTTTCAGGGCTGTTTATTACCCTTCACCAACAAGTAAATGGCAATAAACACACTGAATAAATCAAAGACCTTGATGTAAATCAAGAGTAATATTTTACTTTACTGTACACCCTGTTAACATAAAGCAAAAACAGGGTTTACGAGTGAATAATTCATTACAAAGAGCTTTGCACGCATTCAATCAACAACAATATGTGCAGGCATTACAACTCCTTTCTTTACATACAAATAAAACCGCTGATTGGTATACATTAAATAGCTTATGTTTATCAGCTGTAAACAAAACAACTGATGCAGAGCAGTGTTATTTAAAAGGCCTTAGCCAATTTAGTAATCATGTTGGCCTTTTAGACAACTACACTAATCTACTATGTAAACAAAAAAAGTATGCAGACTGTATTCATTTTTGTGAATACAACACAGTTTCTTTGTCTCTTGAAAAACCACGCCTCAATTACATTGAAAGTCTAATTAATCAAGATGAATTATTAAAAGCCGAACTTTTATTAAGCAAAACATCGCCCTCTCAGAACGCATTAGTCCGTTACCATTGGCTCACTTTAGAACTTTTCGAGCGACTGGGTGACTTACAAAAAATCGAAAACTATTTTCAAACAAAATTGCCAAAACAATTTAAAGGGCAATTTCATTTCGTTTATAAACATGCCTGTAATTATAGAAATTTAGGTCAATTTCCCGAGGCATTAGCGCTTTTGCAAATGCTTTTAAAACAGCAACCAAGCGCCGAATTGCATTACATAGTTGGTTGTACATACTATGATTTACAGCAATATGAACAAGCACAAGCTCACCTTAAGGCATGCCTAGAGCTTGCTCCTAACTATGTACCTGCACATGAAAGCCTTAATAAACTCTACTGGGAGCACTCTCAGAGCCAGTTAATGAGTTCATATGCAGACACTTTTAAACACTTTGATGCAAACCCTGTTCTGATCCACTCGCAAATTGGTCAACTACTACAACTAGATAAACTAGAAGAAGCATTATTAGTAAGTAGTAATGCAACACAAAACAACCCACAAAATTTAGATTTACATCATGCCCACAGTATTATTCTTGATAGAACAGGTGACGAAGAAAAAGCATTTTCACTCCTTCAACAGCTCGTTAAAGCAGCTCCACAAAATGCTCGTTACTGTATTGATTTAGCAAACTTTTACATACAACAAGGCGATTACAGCTCAGCGATCTTTCACTTAGAAACTGCTGTAAAATTTAATCCTAATAACCAAGAGCTTTGGGCATATTTAAGTATTGCTTGGCGCTTATCAAATGATGATAAATATCACTGGTTAACTGACCTAGATAAATTCGTTAAAGTCATGGAGCTGCCTGCTCCGCCAGGTTTTAAAACCTTTGCAGATTTTAATAAGCAGTTGCAGGAATTAATGATCAGCCTTCACACAAATAAACTACAACCATTAGATCAAAGTGTGCGCAGCGGTAGTCAAACACAAGGTCACTTATTACACCGCTCAAACCAACTTATTGATTTATTTAAGTCATCTATGAGCCAATGCATTAATCAATACCTAATGCAGTTACCAAAGGATGCTAACCACCCTCTTTTAGCACGTAACCATAAACGATTTGTTGCTAGAGGTAGTTGGTCAGTGAAACTAGAAGAAGGCGGTTTTCATGCTAATCATATCCACCCTCAAGGTTGGTTATCAGCGCCGAGCTATATTTCTATTCCTAATGAAATGAGTAAAGATGATGGCACTAAAAATGGCTGGCTTAAGCTAGGAGAAACCAGTCTTAACTTAGGTGAACGTGAGTCTATAGCTCGTGAAATATGCCCTGAAGAAGGTCAAATTATTATATTTCCAAGCTATATTTGGCATGGTACATACCAACTAAAAAGCACTAGCCCTCGGCTAACCATTCCATGTGATATCATGCCCTTAAAATAATAAAAAAGACCATCTAGATGATGGTCTTTTTTATTACCAATTACTTATTTAACAGCGCTTTTGCATCTAGGTAGGATTTTTCATCGGCCTGTATGTGTTCAAGGTAATTTGCAAATCGTCCTGAGGATGATTTATAAAGTGGTTTTCTAACTTGCCAGACACTCGCTGTACTTACAGTGCCAGGTTTATTGTGAAATCGCAGGGCTTCATCAGTGTATTCTTGCCCTAAAAAACTAAACAACTGCTCTAACACCTGCTCGGGCGAGCAAACAAGCTGGTCGTAATTCAGAGTAAAAATATCATTACTAAAACACGACTGCCAATGTGATTTAATTCGTTGCTGCTGCTCATAGTGATGTAGAGTATCATTTAGAGATACAGCATAGTTTAAGCTCGGACCTAAATGCTGGAAAAAAGCTGACAAGCTATTGTCTTTAATATCTCGCTCTGTCCAGATAATCTTCGCTTTTGGATATAACTGCTTGATAATGTCTAAATAAAGGTAATTTTCAGGGCGTTTATCTGTTACATAAAGCGCACCTTCAGCTCTTAAAGTTAATTGTTCTTTATAACCATCTATAAATTCAGGCTCTTTAGCCTTATTAACAAGTGCCTTTTCATCACCAATCAAACTGAATAACGATGAATGTAAATAGGCAATTTCACCACCTGCCGCTATTTGCTCATTAGAGCTGATGATTTGTTCAATTAGTGTTGAGCCAGAACGAAACATACCGCAAATTATAATGGGTGTTATTGAACTGTTAGCTTCTGGCAGAGCAATATTACGCGCTAATGTGTAGTCAGTAATCTTCTCAGCAGACTGGCGATCATAGACTGGTAAATACTTTTTATTGTAATGATTCGCTTTTACATAATAATGCCATGCTTTCTGATAGTTTTTGCAATCATTAAATACTTTACCAAGTGCATAATAAATATCAGCACATGTTATATCATCTGACTCTCGCTTTAATATCGCTAAGCTTGCTTGTTCATAGTCAATTGCATCGCGTTCAGAAAAGGTCTCAATATCGGCTAATCTTGCTTGAGCCATCGCATTAAATGCATCTATTTTTAATACCTGTTGAAAGCCTGTTTTCGCCTTCTCTTTATCACCAAGCTGTTCGTAAATATTTGCCAATGAAAAGTGGGCCTGAAGATTACTCTTATCATGGCTGATAGCTTGTTGTAAGTAATGTAGGGCTTTATCGGGTTGATGTAATTGCTCATTATACAAAAAAGCAATTTCTATTAAAGCGGGTGCTTTAAACTGCTCAGATAGTTTTATAGCTCGTTCAAAAAAGGAAATCCCTGCATCAAAATTACCGAGCTTTCTTTCTATTTTTCCAAGCTGAAAGCAAATATCAGCTTGCTGCGGATTTGCTGTGTATAATGGCAACAGCGCGTTTTTTGCAATTTTGAACTCGCCACAACTCATACTTAATTGTACTAAGGTCAGTACATAATCAAACTTTGTAGGAGCAATAGATACCAGTTGTTTGCAATATGCAATGGCTGTTTCAGTATCTTGTTGCTGCATAGCAACTTTGAAAAGGATCTGTAACGCTTTTTCAGCAAACTCACTGTTATGTGTTAACGGTTTTAATAATTCTATCCCCTGGCTAACTTTACCTTGTTGAAGTAAAGCTACCGCTTGGGTAAACGCGTGTTGTTCTGATGTCATTGTTTTCCCATAAAAAAAGCGAGCCGAAGCTCGCTTTATCATACATTAATTAATTCAAATTAGAATTTTAACGTCACGCTTGCATGGAAGTAACGACCTAAAGTGTCATAGTAACCAGCAATAGCATTTGCGTTTGTTGAAAGTGAACCACCTACCATTGGCGGCTCTTTATCAAGAATGTTATTTACACCAATAAGTACTGAAGTGTAATCATTCACCGTAAACGTGCCTTTAAGGTCAAGGTAGCTTTGTGAACCAATACCATCTTGTACAAGTGTATCAGCACCATCGTACTCGTTAACTGCACTGAAGTAACGCCATTTAGCTGTCGCTCTCCACCAGCTGCCTGTGTCATAGCTTGCGCTAAGAACATGACGCCATTCAGGTTGTGGGAAACAGCCATTATTTAGTGTATCTACACAATCATACACTTCACTTACACCAGGAATATTATCAAATTCCTTAGTCATCATGTAAGTACCGATTAGGCTTGTAGAAAGTGTACCACCGCCTACTTCAATGTCGTAGTTAGCACTTAAGTCGATACCTTCATAGTGAATTTTACCTAAATTAGTATTTGTCGCTACAACTTGGCCTGAACCAATCCAAAGACTAGCACTTCCCGGTGTACGTTGTACGTTATCACAGAAAACTGCTTGGCCAGTTTTACCACATTGCTCAACAATTAGTTCAGGATCAATTGCGCCAATTGCATCTTCAAGTTCGATATCCCAATAATCGATTGAGAAGTTAAAATCTTCAAATGGGTTACCAACAACACCAAGAGTGATTGTATCAGCAATTTCAGGACTAAGCTCAGGGTTACCACCAAAGAAACCATTGTATTGGTCAGCAGGGCTCTTACCTACGCTACCATATTGAGATGCAGGAACACCTGTATTAGCACACTCTGCTTGGCTAAGAGATGGTGTTGCACCTGCACAAGGATCGGTACCTGGCCATAAACCTGTGCTTTGTTGTGCGAATAGCTCACCGTTGTTCGCTGCACGTACTGCACGGTTATAGCTTGAACGGATTTTCCAGTTTTCAGTTACGTCCCAGTTCATTGCTACTTTATAAGTAGGCTCTGAACCTGATGTGCTGTAATCAGACCAACGATAGCCTAATTCAACTAATAAGCTTTCAACACCTGTGATACCTTCAACGATAGGTAAGCTTAACTCACCGAATACTTCAGTTACGTCATATTCACCGTTTAAGCTCTTAGTTGTACCACCTTGACCTAGTAATAAGCCTTGCGCGTAAACTTCATCCGCAGTACGGCTGAACGTTTCTTCACGGTATTCAGCACCAAATACTGCCGCGATTGGGTAATCTGAAGAAGGTAGACCCCATTCAAATTCACCAGTAACGAAACCATTCACGATAAACTGCTCTGTAACACCGTTAAGAATCGCAGTACCAGTTAATGCACCAGCTGACTCAGGAGTAACGCCTTGGTACGTGAATACTTCGTAAGGGATACAACCAGAAGTTGTTGAACAGTCTTCACCATTTGCAGAAAGCGCAGTGCTGATACGTGGACCGAAGAAGTCATTTTCGTATGCAGAAGATGAAGACGTTGAACCATACTGTACAAATGCTTCGTATGACCAAAGGTCGCTTAGCTCACCTCGGCTACCAAGTACTAAACGGAATGAGTTATGTTCAAGGCTATCTGCACGTGGGCCACCTTCAACGTTACGTTTACCGATGTAAGTTGCAAATTGGTCACCTGAAGTTAAACCGAAACGGTCAGTTAAGTTTTGACGCTGCGCATCTGTAAGAAGCGGGCTATCATAATCAATAACGTAGTTTTCGTTGAAGAACGTACCAGACTCAGCGATTTGCGCTGTAGTACGGTCACGCATGTACATCGCTTCCATGAACGGTTGGAAGTGATCATTAATTTCGTATTTAGAGAATAAACCTAACGTGTGACGCTCATTAGGACGCATGAAGTGGTTAATTGGAGCGTAGTTATATACGTTACCACTTGAAGGAATGAAGCTGCTATCAGAGCCAAGTGTCCAATAATCGTAATCATCCCAATCGAATGCTCCGCTGTCTGTAGGCGCAGAGATAAAGAAGTTAGGAATAACTGCGTTACCAGAACCACCACACGCTGTACCAGCAGCATTTAAAGCACATGAAGAATAGTCACGAGCACCTTGGCGAAGTTCATTTTGCTTTTGGTAAGTGAAATAACCAACAGCGTGGCCTTTACCGCTATCGAAAGAGCCACCTAATGTAGCTGAGAAGTCAAAAGAAGAACCATCAAAACCTGAGCTACCTTCTGGATAGTCAAAGTCACGTTCATCCATTAAACCTTGGATGTATTCATTATCATTGTCGTGTTGATATGCAGTTGAACCTAGGCTTACTTCAAAGCCTTCGAACTCATCATTCATTACAAAGTTTACAACACCCGCTACCGCGTCAGCACCGTAAGTTGAAGAACCACCACCAGTCATTACGTCAACACGTTTGATAAGTGCTGCTGGGATTTGGTTAATATCAGCAGATTGAGTGTAGATACCACCCGCTTGCATACGACGACCGTTGATAAGTACTAATGTACGCTGTGAACCCATGCCACGTAAGTCAAGAGTAGCTGTACCAGAAGCACCATTTGATTGGAACGCTGTGTTTGAAGCTTCAAGTTGAGGCAAGCTGTTCATCATGTCTTCAACACGTGTAAAACCAGCTACAGCGATTTCTTCAGCTGTTGTAACTTGTACTGGGCTTGCAGTTTCAATATCAGTACGTTTGATACGTGAACCTGTAACTTCAATACGTTCAACTTTTTCTGCTGCTTCTTCTTCAGCAGCATAAGAGTTTACAGAAAACGCAGCTGTAGAAGCTGTACCAAAAGCAAGCGCTAAGCGAACTGCTTTTGAAACTTTATTATTTAACATTTGATTCTCCCTGGACCACTATATTGTGGCTATATTTAGCATAAGCTTGTTTATTATTTGTATCGCATCAGGACTGCGACAAACAAATAATAAACAAATAAAACAAAATATCCAGCTCTTTATTTACAAATTTTTAATGAGACAGCAAAAAGTTTACTTTTACCAGTTTTAAGAGCGAAAAATAAACAAATAAGCATTTAAACTGAGCTTATTGATCATTCATCGCAATAAAGAGCCAAAAAAATGTTAACAATCTTAAAAAAGCCGTATCTGACGGTCACTTAGTGACGAAACTCTAGTACCCAAATCAACAACTATCATTTCAGCTATTGGCAACAATTGCTTATTTACATAAGTGCCATAATCATAATTATGGTGACCAGTGTAGTACTCAGCGCCGTTAGCGGTGTAAACATATTCAATTATTTGACCACGTTGAAACGTTAAGTTGGGATTGTCAGCTAAATACTGTTTCGCTGCTTTTACATGGGGAGGGATGTTTTTTTGGTAATCAGTCAAATGCTGACCCAGTCGCTTACGATAAATTAGCTTTGAATCAAATTCACCTTCATATAGTTTTTTAACATAATTATCAAACGCTTGAAAAATAAATTCTTGAGTGTAATTTTCAGAAAATAAAATCTCAAATAATTCTGTTTGAAACTTGTGGGCAAGCTCTGTCCAATCACTTCTAACTGTTTCCATCCCTTTAAAGACTAATTTTGAAACGCCTTTTTTTTCGACTTTTCCTACATAACGCTTTTTAGAACCCATTGTTTTACCTCTAATTGTTGGCATAAAAAATGGACTGAAGTGAGTTTCGTACTCTATTTCTAAAAAGCTGTTTATTTTATAATCTTCCTGCAATACACGCTGCCAGCATTTGTTTATTTTTTCTGCCAGTTTCGTACCGATTTTATTACAGTCTAGTGGATTTAGATAATCATCAAGCTTAACAAAGGTCGAATCTGTATCACCATAAATGACATCATAGCCCCACTCTTCAATCCAACGCTTGGTTGTTTGCATAATTTCATGACCGCGCAAAGTGATAGAACTCGACAATCGAGGGTCATAAAAGCGGCAGCCTTTCGAGCCAAGTACACCATATAAACTGTTCATGATGATTTTAATTGCCTGGGAGAGCATGGTTTGGTTTTTATCTTTGGCTATTTGTCTTGTCGCAGCCAGTCCTCGAATAAGTTCTGGCAGATGATGCTCAGTGCGTGAAAACTGTGCTTGGTTAAAGCCTTCGATTATATCATTTGGTTTTTTTAATCCCTCAATAAGGCCGAGAGGGTCTATACAAAATGTACGCATTATTGATGGATAGAGGCTTTTGTAATCAAGCACCAAGATATTCTTATATAGGCCAGGCTGCGATGACATGACATAACCACCAGGGCTATCAAAACTTAAGCCATGATCGCCTAAGTTAGGGGCTACATAGCCACTTCTATGCAGTAACGGCAGATAAAGATTAGTGAAGGCTGCAACTGAGCCGCCCATTCGCTCTAATTCAAGCCCTGTAAGCTGGCTTCTTACAACTGCAAAATCAAGTAACTTAAGTTTCTCAAAAATCCGCATCACTAAAATGCAATCTTGCCTGTTGTAATTAGCAAGAGACAGTTTGTCTTCATTAAACTGGCGAATAATTTCTTCAAGACGATTATCTGTATTTATTAGCTTCTCTTCGCCAAGCTCAATACTCGCTACATTTGCAAGACTAAAACTATCGTAATGATAAGTAGCGTTTTTTAAGGTATCAATTCCATCAATAACTACACGGCCAGGCATTGTTATGCGAGTAATATTTCCCGAGCGCACGCGCATTTTTTCTTTGTTGCGACCAAGCTTTAGAGATATACCTAACGCCTCGGCTCTTGCGTGAAGCACACTGAAGTCAAACTCAATAACATTCCAACCAATCAATACATCAGGGTCAATTCGCTGAATTTCATTTTCAAACTGAGTAAGAAGATCTATTTCATCTTCACACCAGTTGATTTGATAATCTAGATGAGTCGTTGGCTCTGGGCGCCCTATCATTAAGACTTTATCAATACCGTTTCCGACTAAACCAATAGAAAATAGTACGCCTTCGCCATTACACTCGATATCAATAGAAACATGTTTGAAGAAAGGTCTAAATTCATTGTTTGGTTTTAATCTTGCGTTCTTTAACAGTCGAAAACCACTTCGTGTTTGAATTTCACCTTTTACCCATACAGAGCCTTTAATGAAACGCTCCATCAAAAACCTGTCAATTGGCCTAACATCATCTTCAAAAGTGACTAGTTGTGAACTTTTTAAAACCTTAATGGCGCTGTAGTAATCTTTTAACGATTTAAAATAACAGCATATCACCGACTGATTTTGGAAGTTTTTTAGTTTGGCATCAGCAAAACGAGCATGAATGTTTTGATTTTGTAATAGTCGCTTTGCAGCAGTTACTTGGTTTTCAGGAATGAAAAATAACACCTCTTGGTGCTCAACCTGTACTTTTAATGGGCCATTTTCACACCAGAGCCAAAACACAAAACTAACCCCTGATGAGCTATCAAACGCTTCTTTAGAAAGGATAAAACCTGTATCTGTAACCATTTACTTCAAAAATCTATTACGGAAGGGGTATAGTACCCCCTAACTACATAAAATTATAAGAGCCAATTATGAGCCCAATTGATGCGATTAATAACGCAAAGACACTCGTTGCTACTGAACCACATAAAGCTAAAGTTATGTTGTTAGAAGTACTCAATGAACATCCAGAATATCACGATGGCTGGGCTTTACTTGCTGATACTCACAAACGACTGCAAGAGCATGAACAACAGCATAGCGCACTCAAACAATATGAAATGATTTATTGGTTTAATAAACAATTAGACACTGCGAAGCAACAATTAACCAATCAAACCCCTCTGCAAGCACAGCAAACCATTCAGCAATTATTAAAATTAGTACCAAATGAATATAGAGCACTTGATACGCTGGCTGAGATCGCATTTAAAGTGGGTGATAGCAAAGCTTACTTTGCAATATCAAAACATAACCTTGAAAACAACGCACAAAAACAAACTGTTAAAGAAAGCTACTGTAAAGCCTTACTCAATACCAAGCAATTTGATGAGTTAATCTCTTTTTACCACTCGTCGATATCTTCACCGACATTATATATAGAGAGCTTATTAGCGATCGCTCATGTAAAACTAATGCAATTTGATGAAGCAACAGCCCTCTATAACAATTTACTCGATGCAAATTATTACACAGCCCAATGCCACCTTCGCCTTGGCAACATAGAAAAAATAAAAGGTAATACTGGGCTGGCTATTGATCATTACAAACAAGCACTACAACTAGATAGTAAACTAGGCGAAGCCTATTGGAATTTGGCAAATTTAAAGACATACGTTTTTGACAGCGAAAATATCAGTAACCTCGAGCAGCTCACACAAACTGCTAAACCACACCTAAATAGTGCCCAATTCTACTTTGCGCTTGCAAAAGCGTATGAGCAACAGGGTAACTTCAGCTTATCATTTGCGATGTTAGAAAAAGCGAACAGTATTCAAAAGTCACTCACTCCCTACAAACCGAGTAATTTCACTTCTCGTTGCACGCAACATTTTAATCAAAAGCCAATGGCTCATAATACATTTGATGAGTCGTTACAGCTGATTTTTATCGTCAGCTTACCCCGCAGTGGCTCTACCTTGGTTGAGCAAATTTTAGCAAGTCACCCTGATGTTGATGCTAGTTATGAATTAACAGAAATTAACGCAATTGCGCGAGAGCTTGAGAGTAAAAAACTCTCAGATGTACCTTATGGCCTTGATAATCTCACAGAACAAGATAAGGCTCATTATGCCGCAAGGTATTTGAATTTTATTGCGCCATTACGTGGGAGAAATAAGATATTTATCGATAAACAACCCACAAACTTCCATCATATTGCATTGATAAAAACCCTATTCCCGAACGCTAAAATACTCGAAGTTACGCGAGATAAAGCCGCAACAGCATGGAGTTTATACAAACACTCTTTTTCAGAGGGCCACGCCTATAGCTACGATTTCACATCCCTTGCACAATACATAAATGATTATACAGACTTAATGTCACACTGGGACACGCTATATGCTGGCGAAATTTATACAGTCGATTATCAAAACCTGGTTAATGATTTTTCCAATACGGTGGCTGAATTACTACGTCATTGCAATTTAGAGATGCATGAAAACTGTATTAATTTTTATAATCACCAACGTCCAATAATGACGCCAAGTTCTGAACAAGTAAGGCAACCGATTTACAAAGATGCTTTAACTCAGTGGTCAAACTACAAGATTCACCTCGAGCCCCTGTTAAAGCTATTAAAATAATAATCGAACAAGTCGCTTGTAGTTGCCCAGTTAAATCTCTAAAATTCATTACTGTAATTATATACATACTTTAGGTTTTCTGGGCATGCTTTCTGACTCTTTAAAAAAAACAATTCGGCAAATTCATAAGCATGTTGCTGATAACCTCACCGATTACCGCCCTCGAAGCAGTCAAAACTATTTAGTTGCCGAAATAGCAAAAACGCTAGCTGGCGAATATCACAAGAGCCAACGAATTTGCGTTATTGAGGCAGGCACCGGGACCGGTAAGTCGCTAGCGTATTGTTTAGGGGCATTGCCTTTAGCGATGGCCAAGAAAAAGAAATTAGTGATTTCGACGGCAACCGTTGCTCTACAAGAACAGTTAATTAGTAAGGAGCTGCCTTTTTTTAAAGAGCACTCTGGCCTCGACATCAAGTTTGATTTAGTGAAAGGTCGACAGCGTTATATCTGTGCACAAAAACTGAGTGCCGCCGTCAATGGCGACAGTCAAACGCAAATGGAGTTTATGCCGACCCTATCATCGCCCCTTTCAGATATGGAAACCAAATGCTTAAAGCAACTTTATGATGCTTATTCAAAAAAGCAATGGCAAGGCGACCGCGATAGCTGGGCTGATACAATTCCTGATAAAGTGTGGAATTTAATTGCTTGTGATAAGCATTCATGCCAACGACAAATGCGCGCTCATCAGCTCTGCCCTTTTCATATGGCACGTCAGCGTCTGATGCAAATGGATGTGCTAGTGATCAACCATTCTCTATTACTGGCTGATCTTGATTTAGGTGGCGGTAAGATTCTACCTGAACCTGACGATACGATTTATGTTATCGATGAAGCACACCATTTAGCGCACATCACCCGCGACTTCTCTTCTGCCGCAGCAACCATTAAAGGCACCATAGACTGGCTCGACAAGCTGGTTAAATTTGCCGGCAAAATGGCCAATGTGCTCGTAGGTCAAAAAGCGATTGGGCAAAATTTTAAGCTCAGTGACAGTATCAATGATGCCGGTAAAAATTTAAAAGTAGTGCGTGATATTCTTGATAACGCAGACTTTAATTATAACAGTGATGACACCTATCGTTTTGAACATGGTGAAATCCCAGCATCTTTACATGCCAAAGCAAAAGATATTAGCGATGCCACCCTTGATGCCCTAAGAGCACTCAACAAGATGCACGATACCTTAGTGCAAGACGTAAGTGATGGCGATGTAAAACCTTATGTGGCCGATCCAATCCTGGCTGAAAGTGGTCAGTACATTAATCGTCTAGAGTTATTAAACAAGCTGTGGTTTAGTTACGCCACAAAAGGCGAAGGAATTCCCCATGCGCGCTGGATCAAACGCTTAGAATATAAGAACCATCACGACCATTTACTTAGTGATTGTCCTATTGAAGTTGGCTATTACCTTAAAGATAAATTATGGAATCAATGTGCGGGTGCCGTGCTTTGTTCAGCCACCTTAACTGCATTGGGTTCATTTGACCACTTTGCTTATGAATGCGGTCTTGTCAAAGAAGAAGGCGTAAAATACATAAAAGTCTCTTCTCCATTTGATTACCCTAAACAAGCGACCCTGCATATTCCTGCAAGTCATATTGAGCCAACCGATAAAGCGTTTAGTGATCACTTAGCTGAGCAATTGCCCAAATTCCTTGATGATAAAAAAGCAAATTTAGTGTTATTTGCCTCTTATTGGCAGATGGATCATGTTGTTAAAGCATTACGTAACAAAGGAATTGAGGTCTTAGTGCAAGGAGAAATGTCTCGTGAAGCCCTGCTTAAAAAGCATAAAGCCAATGTGGATTTAGGCCGTGCTAGCTATTTATTTGGCACTCAAAGTTTATCTGAGGGTCTTGATTTACCAGGTAAATACTTAGAAAACCTGGTAATTACAAAAATTCCATTTGCGGTGCCTACCTCACCAATAGAAGAAGCGCAGGCCGAGTTTGTGCAAAGTAAAGGTGGCAACCCGTTTCTTTCGATAACCGTACCTGATGCGGCAAAGAAATTAGTACAAAGCTGTGGTAGACTGCTGCGCAAAGAAAATGATCAGGGTCGCATTACTATCCTTGATCGCCGACTAGTGACCAAGCGGTATGGCAAAGCCATGCTCGATACCTTGCCACCTTTTAAAAGACAAATTGATTATTAATGTTTGAATTAGCTTTAGACCCAACAACCTGGGCACTATTATGTGCAGTTGCACTAGCAGCCGGCTTTATTGACGCAATTGCAGGCGGCGGTGGCATGTTAACGGTACCTGCACTATTAACCGCAGGTTTGCCGCCTCACCTCACATTAGGTACCAATAAACTTGCAGCAAGTTTTGGTTCATTGACAGCCAGCGTAACGTATTTTCGTAAAAAGTTGTTCAACCCACGGTTTTGGGCTGCGTCCATTTTAGCAACAGCCATTGGGGCGCTCGTAGGTACTTTAGTGGTAGATTACTTAAGTATTGAATTTTTAAATAAATTACTACCGGTGGTAATTATTTTAGTCGCTTGTTACAGCTTATTTGGCAGTTTAAGTACAACTGAGCATAACGAGTTACCAGAGCTTGATAGTAAAACTAAAGTTAAACAGTGGCTGCAAGGGCTTGGACTTGGGTTTTTTGATGGTTTAGCAGGCCCCGGCACTGGCACATTTTGGACCGCATCAAATAGCCTTTTATATAAAATGAGCTTATTGCTTAACTGTGGTCTTGCCCGCTCAATGAACTTTGTTTCGAACTTTATTTCATTAATTACATTCGTGGCGCTTGGTCATGTAAACTTTTTACTTGGTATCACAATGGGCTTTTTCTTGATGCTTGGGGCATGGTTGGGAGCACATTCAGCAATTAAGTTTGGTAGTAAAATGATCCGCCCAGTGTTTAACACTGTGGTTATAGTGTTAGCATTAAAGTTAATCTATGAGGCTTACTTATAAATGCAATCAACTGCTTTTGATAAACTACGGTCACAAATTGAACGGCTAAAACAATTAGCCATGCAATTTGATAAAGGTAATTTATTTGCGAAAAATCGCTACATGCAAGCCCAACCAAGTTTGTTTGATAAAGCCGTGTTTAGCACAAAAAGTATGAAGCTGGCTGACTATGTAACCGAAATCGAAGATGAGCTTAACAGCCTGCCGCCAGCTGAGCATCGCCATGCTTATCAATATGCGCTTGAGCGTATTGCCATTCAAGTCGAAGCGGTATTCAATGTAATCAAATCAACCCCGGTATGGGCTAAAGAAAATAAATACAGCTTTAAGCCGAAAGCTAAGCCACAAGTTTATAAGCAAGCAGTTAAAAAAATCATGCAGTCATCCCATGAACTGTATGACGAACTAAAACAAACCCATGAGTTTGAACGCCGCTTAGTTTTGATGATCGAAGAGCGAAAACTTAAGCTCGACGCTGCAAATGCACAGCAAGCAACCGAAATTAATAAAGAAATATTAGCTTTACATGCAAGACTTGGCCGTTGTCGAAAGGCTATTTCAGCCACTGAAGACAAAATTCAGCAAGTCGAGAAACAGCAGCTGAGATAATGTTTTACTATCATCCAAGTTATTCAGCGTTAACTTTACCCGAGCGTCACCGCTTTCCCATTGATAAATACCGCATGTTAAAACAGCTTGTTAGCAACTTTATTGATGAGCAGCATTTTATTACCCCACAACAAGCCACTAGAGCGCAGCTTGCTCTTTGCCATAACCCCGAGTATATCGACGCTTTTTTAACTGGTAGCCTTGATAGCAAAGCAATTAAAAAAATGGGCTTTCCTTGGTCCACTCAATTGGTTGAGCGAACACTTTACTCTGTTGGCGCAAGTATTCAAGGCGCTGAGTTTGCTTTGCAACAGGGTGCTGCTTTTAACCTAAGTGGTGGTTATCATCATGCTTTTACGAGCTATGGTAGTGGTTTTTGTATTTTTAATGACTTAGTGATAGCCGCAGCACACTTAATTGATTCAGAGCAAGCCGACACCGTATTAATCTTTGACTGTGACGTTCACCAAGGTGATGGCACAGCCGAAGTTACACAAGCACATCCTCAAATCATTAGCTGCTCAATTCATTGTCAGCAAAACTTCCCGCGTATTAAACAACAATCAAACTACGATTTTGCGTTAGAGCATGGCACTACAAATGCTGAATACCTAGAGACAGTCAAACAAGCTTTAGCCTTAACAATTAGACTCCACCAGCCAGATATCATTTTGTATAACGCCGGCGCAGACATCGCAACAGATGACGAATTAGGACACTTTCAAGTGAGTTTAGAAGGCGTGTATCAGCGTGACCATTTTGTATTAAACCAAGCCAAGGAAGCAAAAATCCCAGTGTTTGCAGCCATGGGCGGTGGCTACCAACGAAATGTAAGCCGTTTGGTTGAAGTTCATAGCCAGCTTTATAGGGCAGCTGTCGATTTATTTTAAAGCTTGGTATACACTAAAAGTGACTTTTAAATAAGGCTAACTTTGTATGAAATTGCATGACGACATTCATAATTACTATGAAAAATTGGTTGTCGAAGACATCTCAAAACGTAACTTAGAAGCGACCTATAGTGATGATGTTATGGCAGATTTATGCTGCACAGTATTAAATCAACTGCCTGCTCGTTACATTCGCTACGATGTCGATATGGAATTTTATTTACCGCAAAAAGAACGTATTAGAATGGAGCAACAAGTGCAAACAGCTATTGATGTAGCGATCAGCCAAGTCGCTAAGAAAAAGGAATTGCAAAAATGAGCAGTGAGTTAGAAGGTGCGCCTAACTATATTAAAATTGCTGTTGACCTTATTATGCTATTAGAGCAAAACGATGTCCCCGCCGAAGATGTATTAGCAGCTTTAGAAATCGTTAAGTCTGATTTCGAAAAGAAACTACCTAAATCAACCGATTAATAGTCCGAAAATGGCGAGTATTAGAGCAGAAATTTGTTATGCTCAGGTTTTATAATTCAAGAATGTAAAACCATGTCATTGCCAAGTTTATTACGCTTATTCATCCTTGCTGCTATTTGGGGCGCTTCCTTCTTATTTATGCGCATGGCAGCGAATAGCTTAGGCCCTGCAGTATTAATTGAGTTAAGAGTTGGCTTTGCTGCAATTACACTGTTTATTTTTGCGATGTACTTACGAAAGCAACTCGCTTTCACGACCCACAAAAAGCATTTTTTCATTATTGGCGCACTTAATTCCGCCCTTCCCTTTTTATTGTTTGCCTATGCAGCGCAAACAATTAATGCCTCAACCTTATCCATATTAAATTCAACGACCCCTATTTGGGGTGCCATCGTTGGTATTGTATGGAGTAAAACGAAGCCCACCAAAAGTATGTTACTTGGCTTGCTATTAGGTTTAACGGGCGTAGCTATTTTAGTAGGGCAGAATAGCCTGATTATCGACACGCAAGCAATCACAGCAATTGTAGCTGCATTGTGTGCCTCGCTCAGCTATGCCATTGCATCTCATTACACAAAACATGCACCTAAGTTATCTGCTTTCGATAATGCCCATGGCAGTATGTGGGCGGCAAGTATTATGGTTCTACCGCTTATTTTTGTTATTCCTGCCAGAGAAATACCAAGTAATGAGGTGATGCTTGGTGTGGTGGCACTCGGTGTGCTATGTACTGCAGTGGCATATATCCTGTTTTTCCGTTTGATTGATGACATTGGCCCAACCTCTGCGTTGACTGTTACCTTTTTAATTCCATTATTTGGCATTGTTTGGGGCAATTTAATTTTAGATGAGCAAATTGGACCTAATACCTTAGTTGGCGCATTGTGTGTTATCGCGGGTACCATGCTGGTCACCGGCTTTATTCGTATCAAGCCATTTTTAAAACGAAACACCTTGTAACAGAATCACCTTTGCAATTAAAAAATCAGGCTATAATCTATACATAATTTTTAAATAATAAGGAGAGTATTATGTCAGGGACAACCATGGTGGTATTGATTGTCTTGATTTCTGTGGGTTCAGGTGTGATTTATGATATGTATAAAAAACATTTAGAGTTTAAATCTCGAACATTAAAAGACAGCAAAGAAGCGAACGAACATGTCGCTGCAGTAACAAAAGAGCTTGTAGAGCTAAAAGAGCGTGTGCAAACGCTCGAAGCCATTGTTACTGATTCAAGCTACAGCGTAAAACAAGAAATTAATAAACTCTAATTAAGTTAGCTCTTATTAAGTTAATAATGCACTGTATTGTTCAAGCACAGGCTGATAGTAATCGGCATCTTGATTTAACATACGTTGGTAATGAGCACATAACTGCTTTAGATAAGCTTGGTGCTCTTTACTTGTTAGCTGCCACATTTGCTGGCCAACTCGAGTGATCGACTGCGAAGAAGACGCACTCATGGCAATAACTTCATAAAATCGTTTGTTTTCACACACCAACTGCTCAGATACGAGCCCCAATGGCAGTGTCTGCAAATAGCTGCGAACTTGATAACTGTGATGTACAGGGCAAACAATAAAGTCGATACGCGTATTTGGTTGTTGACTAACAATCCGCGCTAAAAATCGCACTAATAACTCACCTCCCACCCCCGCAATAATAACAAGGTGACGCTTTTTAGGATCTGGTGAAATCATTGCCACATCTTGGCAATGTACCTGCCAACGGCCGCGTTGCTCACTTGTGGCAAAACGTTCGAGTTTATCACTTAGTACCTGCATCAGCTCAGGCACAATATCAACGAAATGTATAAGCTGGGCTTTATTTTGCTGTAATAGCTCAATCCCTAACAAACCGTGATCGCAGCAACAATCCCAGATTTCGTCATACCCAGAATCAACTACATCAACAATGGCTGAAAGTCGTTTACTCAGTGCCATTAGTTTGCTGTTTTATAGACTAACGCTTTTAAGCTGCGATCACTGTCAACCTCAATAAAGCCATCAGTAGGAGCTAGTCGCTCAACAAAACTAATTGCCCCTTGGGTATGATCGATAATGAGATCTTTAAACGCCTGCTCAGATAGCTCAGGGCTATTTGCACACAGTAGCAACTGGGTGTTTTCATTTAGCAGCTCAGGTAAACGACGTAGGATTTTTTGATAATCCTTGGTCAATATAAAACTGCCTTTTTGAAAACTCGGCGGGTCTACGATGATCAATTCATACGGTGCTGATTTTTTAAGCTTACCGAATGATTTTAGAATATCGTGCGGAAAATAACTAACACCTTGATCAAAACCATTTAGCTGATGATTTTGTTTACCTGTTCGCAGCACCCCTTTATTCATGTCCATATTAATAACTTGGTCTGCCCCCCCCTGCATTGCTGCAACAGAGAAGCCACACGTGTATGAAAATAAGTTGAGCACTTTTGCATTTTTACTATTAGCTTGAACAAACTCCCGGCCACGGCGCATATCAGGGAAAATCCCAGTATTTTGGCGACTCAATAAATCGACTTTAAACTTAATACCATTTTCACTAACATGGTGCTCTTGGGGTAATTCACCAAACATCAGGGCATTACGAGTGTTAATGCCACTACGTTGTTGGTAAACCAATGCACTGACAAGCGCTGGCGCATTCTCTTGCGCCCATTGCCACAGGGTATCAGTTAATTGCGCAAGTACTTGTTCATCTATTTCTTGATATGAAACTAAAAAGAGTGCTGGCGGATAAAAGTCTAAGTTTATGTGGCTCAGCTCAGCGACTGAGTGACCACGGCCATGGAATACACGACATAATTCATTAGCAGCAAGTGGCGCCTCTGCTAAAGCATTTAAAATGGCAGAAAAATCGTTTGTCATCATCTTTAGTTAATTAACTGTTGTTGTAATTCGTGAATTTCATCACGCACAGACGCCGCTTTTTCAAACTCAAGATCGCTAGCATAAGCATGCATTTTCGCTTCAAGAGCTTTGATTTGGCTGGCAATATCTTTCGCGCTGAGCACTTGTTTAGACTCTTTACGCACTAACTTAAGGTTGTCTTTCGGGCTTGCTTCTTCGCCCACATCCATAATGTCGGTAATACTTTTAACCAGTGCTTGTGGCTCAATACCATGTTCAAGGTTATAAGCTTGTTGTTTTTCACGGCGGCGGTCTGTTTCATCAATGGCTTGTCGCATTGAATTAGTGATGCGGTCGCCATACAGAATTGCTTTACCATTTAAGTGACGCGCAGCACGCCCTATGGTTTGAATAAGTGAACGAGTCGAACGTAAGAAACCTTCTTTATCGGCATCAAGTATCGCCACCAGTGAAACTTCTGGCATGTCGAGACCTTCTCGCAATAAGTTAATGCCCACTAACACATCAAATACGCCAGCACGTAAATCACGGATAATTTCAACCCGTTCAACAGTGTCGATGTCTGAGTGCAAATAGCGCACTTTTACGTCATGGTCGTTGAGATAGTCAGTTAAATCTTCTGCCATACGCTTAGTTAACGTGGTCACAAGCACCCGCTCATTCACTTCTACTCGTTTATAGATCTCAGAAAGTAAGTCATCAACCTGGGTGCCCACAGGGCGCACTTCGATTTCAGGGTCAATAAGCCCGGTTGGACGAATGACCTGCTCTGCAACCTCCCCTGATGAGCGCTCAAGCTCAAAGTCACCAGGGGTTGCCGACACATAAATAGTTTGCGGCGCAATGGCTTCAAATTCTTCAAAGCGTAATGGGCGGTTATCTAACGCTGATGGCAAGCGAAAGCCATACTCAACAAGATTTTCTTTACGGCTTCTATCGCCTTTATACATAGCACCAATTTGCGACACAGTAACATGTGATTCATCAATAATCATCAATGCATCATCAGGTAAGTAATCTAATAATGTCGGCGGTGGATCGCCCGGTGTTCTGCCAGATAAGTATCGCGAATAGTTTTCGATGCCAGAGCAATAACCAAGCTCGGTCATCATTTCAATATCGTACTGGGTGCGCTGAGCAATACGTTGCTCTTCCACAAGTTTGTTGGCACTGAGTAACTGAGCTCGGCGGTCTTTAAGCTCATCTTTAATTTTATCAATGGCATCAAGAATTTTTTCACGGGGTGTTACATAGTGGGTTTTTGGATAAATAGTCGCACGTACAATATGCTTTTCAACTGCTCCTGTAAGCGGGTCAAAAATACTTAAGCGCTCAATTTCATCGTCAAACATCTCCACACGCACAGCGTAAGTATCCGATTCAGCAGGAAATATATCGACCACTTCGCCACGTACGCGATAAGTACCGCGGCTAAATTCAATATCATTGCGTGTATATTGCAATTCAGCAAGCCGACGCAGCATATCGCGCTGATCGACGGTTTCACCTACTTTTAGTAAAAGCATCATCTTCATGTATGAGTCAGGGTCGCCCAAACCATAAATAGCAGACACCGAAGCCACAATAATGGTATCACGTCGTTCAAGCAGCGCTTTGGTGGCACTTAAACGCATTTGTTCAATGTGCTCATTAATAGACGCGTCTTTTTCAATAAAGGTATCGCTGGCAACAACGTAGGCTTCTGGCTGGTAATAATCATAATAAGATACAAAATACTCAACCGCATTATGAGGGAAAAACTCTTTCATTTCACCGTAAAGCTGTGCAGCGAGTGTTTTGTTGTGTGCCATAATAATGGTTGGCCGATTCAAATCATTAATGATATTGGCCATGGTGAAGGTTTTACCCGTTCCTGTAGCCCCTAATAATGTTTGATGTGCAAGCCCAGCCTCTAGGCCATCTTTTAACTGTGCAATGGCCGTTGGTTGGTCACCACTTGGCTGAAACTTAGAAACTAGTTGGAAATGGTCGCTCATGAATGACACTCCTTCATATATAACTCACTTAAACCATCAACCTCTTTGATAAACCATTTATAAGCAACCATCGCAGTGAATAAGTTACCAATAGCCGCACCAATAAATAAACCGGTTAAACCTGCAATTTCGCTACCTATATAAGCAAAAGGAACATAAAAAACAAACAGACGTACCACACTTAAAATCAGTGCATTCATTGGTTTATGCAAGGCATTAAATGAAGAGTTAGAAAGAATAATCACCCCTTGCAGGCCATAACTCAGTGGCAAGATATAAATAAATAGCTTAATCACATCCATTACTGCTTGCTCTTTACCAAATACATCAGCAATAAAGCCAGAGGTTAACAGCAGTAAAATATAAATAGCGAACTGCCAAATCATCACGAATTTCAAGGTTTTTGAGTAAGCTTCTTTCACTCTATCAAACTTACCTGCCCCAAAGTTTTGACTTACAAATGGTGGTAAGGTCATCGATAAAGCAAGCACCACAAGGCTTGCGATAGATTCAATGCGACTGCCTACACCAAACGCTGCAACCGCCTCAGGGCCATGCTTAGCTACTAATGCCGTCATGACCGCCATCGCTATTGGCGTCAACATATTTGCGCCTGCCGCCGGTAAACCTATTTTAAGAATTTTACGAACTGAACTAACTGCTGTTTGCTGACCAGCATGCAGGCTCAACAAACCGTTCTTAATTGCCAGAATATATAAAATAATAATTACTGCAACCGCCCAAGCAATAACACTCGCAATAGCAGCCCCTTGTATACCTAAGGCTGGAATTGGCCCAAAACCAAAAATTAGTACCGGATCTAAAATAGCATTTATCAGCCCCGCTCCACCCATAACAATACTTGGCGTTTTGGTGTCGCCGCTGGCTCTAAGCACTGAATTGCCAACCATAGGGGTAATTAAAAATACACTGCCGATGAACCACACGCTCATGTAGTCATGAATAAGTGGCAAAACTTGCTCACCTGCTCCTAATAATTTAAAGATAGGCTCAATATACAAATAACCTAAGGCAGAAAGGCAAAACACCATTACAACCGACACCAGTAATGACATACTGGCATCAAAACGAGCTTCATCTAAATTATCACTTCCGAGTGCTTTAGCAATAACTGCGGAGGTACCTATCCCTAATCCGATTGCTAAACTAATTACAGTAAAGGTAACTGGAAAAGTAAAACTTACTGCGGCTAATGGCTCGGTGCCTAACAAACTGATGAAGAAGGTATCGACTAAATTAAACATCATAAGAGTGATCATTCCGAAAATCATAGGAATGGTCATTTTTTTTAAGGTCGGCAGAATTGGGGAGTTTAAAAGATCAGGTTTAGTTTTGCTCTGCGGTTTCACGCTCATAAGAATTCTTGGCCTCTTTATATGAGCCTATAAGTTTAAAGCATCCTTCACTTGCAAGCTATGCTTTATTCACAGAATCAAAATCGATGTACAAAACTATAACTTTTGACGCTTTGACATAAAAATAACCACTAACCCTTATAAAAAACAATATAAAAACAAATTTAATAGCTTTATTACAATTAAATGGCACTATTCGCTGTTTTTTTACACAATAAATAGCATCATTTCATCGTCACGAATAAATTTACTTATCAATTCAGCATCGCTTCAGATAAAAACACTAACACATTGATTTAAAATGAATTAAAAAAACTTAATTAAACACTTGAAATTGCTGGAGCGCCCTAAAATCCTAGTACTATAGCTGTTCTTAAAGTTTAATAAACAGAGTTATCCACAGAAACCGTGGATAACTCTCTAGAAGCCGCAAATATAAAGGCTTTGAAGACTAGCTTGAAACTGATAAAACGAATAATAGCGAAGTATCCCGTTTTGACCCTTTTGTAAGCTTCTAGAAAAGAATGTGTAAAAAATGCTCTCCCCTTAATGGAAAGCCAGCATGAAACATAAAACACGACAACACACTATTCAGTAACCAACTGATATGTATACCTAAAAAGAAATTTAGTCATCCTCGACAAACATTGATGTCGATGTGCTTCATAAAAAAAGATGGAATATTCGCCATCTGTAGTAAAAAAATACAAGAAAAAAATAACACCTGAGGATGGCCTAATAAAAACTTTTAGGTTTGATTTTCTCAATCAAAAGAAATTATTGCATAAGTGATGATTTCCTCACTTTAATAGAGAATATCTGAGCAAAGAATGGTTTTTTATATTTTCAATTTGGTACTACTGCTCAAAAAGAATGCAAAAAAGTCATCTTTTCGACATAGCTAGTCTTCTAAAAAACAAAAAACGCTGAGCTTTTCAGCTACATTTTGCTCAGATCGAACATAAAAACATCGAATAAGCTTCTTTTTTGAATTTATGAAGTTTTTATGTTGACACTTTGCAATGCTGTCATTAATATTTCGCCCCGTTGAAAGGCATGACGCTTCCCCCTTAGCTCAGTTGGTTAGAGCGACGGACTGTTAATCCGCAGGTCCCCCGTTCGAGTCGGGGAGGGGGAGCCAA
>NZ_JADKNF010000026.1:14379-20409 GCF_017808125.1 Pseudoalteromonas sp. PA2MD11 | reverse complement strand
CCCCCTTAGCTCAGTTGGTTAGAGCGACGGACTGTTAATCCGCAGGTCCCCCGTTCGAGTCGGGGAGGGGGAGCCAAATCATAGCACCGCACTACTCTATTTAGTTCCCCCTTAGCTCAGTTGGTTAGAGCGACGGACTGTTAATCCGCAGGTCCCCCGTTCGAGTCGGGGAGGGGGAGCCAAATCATAGCACCGCACTACTCTATTTAGTTCCCCCTTAGCTCAGTTGGTTAGAGCGACGGACTGTTAATCCGCAGGTCCCCCGTTCGAGTCGGGGAGGGGGAGCCAACTCTACGAATATATTAAATTTTATCTCTTTTTTGCCTCACCGATTGTATTAGACTTTCCAGCGCTTATACACTACTCTATTGTAAGTTATTTATATGCTTTGATATAAAATAGAATTCACTATTATTAAACCGATCAATCAAGGAATTGATTCCTTCCTTTTAGGCTTTTAAAAGATAAGAAACATGGCTGGTTTTAAAAAACTCATATTCGTACAACTTATTTCTTGGCTACTATTCGCATTATTAGGCGGATATTTTATTGCAATTAGTTTTGACAGTGCAGTAAGTGATGCCCAGCAAAAAGCACAGCGTGCAGTTAATGCCTATATAAACTCACAAACTATTGAACAGCTGGCACCAGAGAAACTTAGGCAAGCACTTTCTGATGGCAGTACTTTTTCTAAATTTGTAATCCGCGATCAAACTGGCAAAGTTGTTACAATGATAGAGTCTAGTCAGCCCCTCCCCTTGTTTGCTGAATTAGTGAATAATTCATTTAACTCTATCCGACCTCAATTTGCAGTGAACCAGACATCTGACATAAAAATTGAATTTACGATCAATGCTCATAACCTAGCAACTCTGCTGCAACAAGCGATGTTTATTGTCATTTTGATATCTGGATTGATTGCATTATTACCAATTATTTATATGAACAGTATGTTCCGTCGCTTAAACAGAAAAATAAGCACAACAGTTGCTGATATTGTCGATATATACATAAATCAGAATCAAGTAAGCGACGATATTGAACAAGCTATGGACACTTCAAGATTAAAGAAGCTAAGCAAAGATTTAATTCCTTCGTTCAATCGTCTGTCACACTTTTTACAAACTAAACACGATGATATTCAAAATAATGCGCTAAGTATTAAAAAAGAAGCCTATAAAGATGTAGTCACTAACCTTGGCAATCGTAATATGTTTGTAGAGTATTACGAAAAAAATATTGAGAATGCAGAAAAAAGCACCTTTGGTTCACTTGCTATGGTGCGTTGTAGTGAGCTACAAACAATAAACCAAACACGTGGTTACCAAAAAGGTGATGAATACGTAAAAGGTGTGGCCGATATTATTAAACATATTAGCGGCACCTATACAGGCAGTCAGGTTTTTCGTTTAAACAGTTCTGATTTTGCTGTGGTATTGCCTAATACCCCACTTAAAGAAGCTGAACGCTTTGGCGATAACTTACAATCGCGTTTTACTCAGTATCAACAAAACCAAGAATTAAGCTCAGTTGCTAACACAGGTATAGTTGGCTACGAAAAAGGTAAGCCGCTTGGTGAGTTATTATCAATTGTTGATAATGCAATGAGCATGGCGCAATCAAAACAAGCAAATGCATGGCATGTACAGCGTGAAACTGATTTAGTTAATAACGCCAGCGCAGGTTTTGGTAACCAAAACTGGCGTAAAGTCATTACCGAAGTGATCGAATCGAAACGTGTGCACTTGGTTATGCAGAACATTATGCCAATAGGTAAAAGTGTTAAAGCCTATGCTGAGATCCAAGTTCGTTTCAAAACTGCAGAAAACCAAATGCTGCCAACGGCCTCTTTTCTTGCAATGGCAGAAAAGCTAGAAATGGCAATGGAAATTGACCGTTTAATTATCGATACCACTTTAGAGAAGGTTAAAACGCGTAATTTCTCTGAAAAATTCTTTGGTATTAATGTTACTGCATCAAGCGCTCACAATGATCAATTTGTGATCTGGTTAGAGCGCCGATTACTTAAAGACAGCAATATCGCCTCTAAGCTTATATTTGAAGTCAGCGAGTTTGGATTACAACAAAACATTAAAGCAAGTAAACGCTTTATCGATATGGTACACCGCGTGGGTGCACGTATTACCGTAGAGCGTTTTGGTGTGGGATTAACCTCATTTAAATTCTTTAGGGATTTAAAGCCCGATTTCATCAAAATGGACGCAAGCTACACCCGCGGCCTTGAAGAAGATAAAAACAATCAATACTTTATGCGTTTAATGGTCGATCTAGCTCACCGTATTGGTGTGAGTGTATTTGCTGAAGGCGTAGAAAGCCAAGAAGAAAAACACATCATCGAAACACTATGTTTAGATGGTGTGCAAGGCTATTACATCGAAAAGCCAAAAGATATCTAACCTCTCTTTAAGGCCCAAAAAAACCTTACTATTTTTGGGCCTATTCCAGCTATTAACTTTGCTTTAACACTTTAATCGTAAACAGCTTTGTTAATTTTAGCTATTCGTCCCTCATGTGTTGTGTCGGCCCCCATAAAAAAGGATAATAGAGCCGTTTTTATTCTCGTGAGGCACGCATGACAGAGTATGTCTTGTTATTGATTGGCACTGTGCTAGTCAACAACTTCGTTTTAGTTCAATTCTTAGGTTTATGCCCGTTTATGGGTGTATCGGGTAAGTTAGATACCGCGATTGGTATGTCTTTAGCCACAACCTTTGTACTTACACTTGCCTCCGTGACCAGTTATCTGGTGAATCATTATATTTTGATCCCGCTGGATATCGAATTTTTGCGTACCATGAGCTTTATTTTGGTTATCGCTGTTGTCGTGCAATTTACCGAAATGGTGGTGAGAAAAACCAGCCCGACACTTTATCGCTTATTAGGGATTTTCTTACCGCTTATTACCACTAACTGTGCTGTTTTAGGTGTTGCCCTACTTAATATCAAAGAAGACCACTCATTCTTACAATCGGCCGTGTATGGCTTTGGTGCCGCAGTGGGTTTCTCTATGGTGTTAATACTGTTTGCCGCATTACGTGAGCGTTTAGCTGCGGCTGATGTCCCTGCTCCTTTTAAGGGTGCTTCAATTGCGATGATCACCGCAGGCCTTATGTCGATGGCCTTTATGGGTTTTACAGGATTAGTGAAGTTTTAATATGACCTTGTTTTATGCTTTGATAGCGTTAGGTTCATTAGCGCTAATATTTGGTTTAATTTTAGGTTTTGCCGCCGTGCGTTTTCGCGTTGAGAGTAACCCTATTGTTGACCAAATTGATACCATTTTACCGCAAACACAGTGTGGCCAATGTGGCTACCCTGGCTGTCGTCCCTATGCAGAAGCAATTGCCAATGGTGACGAAATCAATAAGTGCCCGCCAGGCGGCGAAGCCACGGTAAAAAAACTCGCTGATTTAATGGGTGTTGAAGCAAAACCGCTGGCAGGCGGTGAGCAAGCAGATCCTGTTAAAACCGTTGCCTATATTCGTGAAGATGAATGTATTGGCTGTACCAAATGTATTCAAGCCTGCCCTGTTGATGCCATCGTTGGCGCAACTCGCCAAATGCACACTGTATTAATCGATGAATGTACCGGTTGTGACTTATGTGTTGAACCATGCCCTGTAGACTGTATTGATATGCTGCCTGTAAAAGAAACCAAACAAACCTGGAAATGGCAATTAAACGCAATCCCTGTGACTCAGGTAGATTAGGAGCACAGATGGAAAAGTTAATAGATCAAATTAAACAAGGCAAAGTGTGGTCTATACCTGGGGGCATTCACCCACCGGGTCAAAAGCTGCAATCAACAACACAAGCCATTGCAAGACTGCCACTACCAGACAAGCTCGTTGTATCTCTAAAACAACATATTGGTGCTAACGGTAAACTTATTGTTGAAAAAGGCCAGCAGGTTCTAAAAGGTCAAGCATTAACTAAACCAAGCGGTAATTGGTCAGTGCCTGTGCACGCGCCAACATCTGGGCTGATCAGCGATATTTGCCCAATGCCATCTGCTCATCCTTCAGCGTTGCCTGAGCTTAGCGTAATTATTGAACCTGATGGTGAAGATAACTGGTGCGAGCTTAACCCAGTGCCTGATGCCAAAGCACTGTCGCATGATGAGCTTGTTGATATTATTCATCAAAGCGGTATTGCAGGTATGGGTGGCGCAGGTTTCCCAACCTATGTAAAAGCAGATACCCGTAAAGCCATCGAGTTTTTAATTGTTAATGCCGTTGAGTGTGAACCTTATATCACTGCTGATGACATGCTAATGCGCGAACATGCCGATGGCATAATTGCCGGTATTGAATTAATGCAGCAGCTGTTAAGTCCACAGCTGACAATTATTGGTATTGAAGATAATAAGCCCGATGCTATTGCTGCCATGAAACAAGCTGCACAACATAACGACAGCATCATAGTGCAAACAGTGCCAACGGTTTACCCTTCTGGCGGTGAAAAACAGCTAATTAAACTGCTAACAGGCAAAGAAGTCCCAAGTGGCAGTATTCCTGCCGATATTGGTATGTTGGTGCAAAATGTCGGTACCTTATTTGCGGTAAATCAAGCCGTACATGAAGGTAAGCCTCTTGTAGAGCGTGTAGTAACGGTAACCGGTAACACCATTCATAAACAAGGTAATGTGTGGGCTTTACTAGGTACCGAAATTAAACATTTATTAGACTGCCAAGGCTTTTCTCCGGTTCCACAGCAACGTGTGGTTATGGGCGGTCCAATGATGGGCTTTACCCTGCCAACCGTGCGTATTGGTGTCGTTAAAACGACAAACTGTATTTTAGCGCCAGATCACCAAGAACTTGCTGAGCCGGGTGATGAAAAAGCCTGTATTCGTTGTAGTGCCTGTGCTGACGCCTGCCCTGCATCATTGTTACCTCAGCAATTGCAATGGTTTGCCAAGTCTAAAGAATACGACAAACTCAACGAGCACAATTTATTTGATTGTATTGAATGTGGCGCCTGTGCTTATGTTTGCCCAAGCGAAATACCCTTGGTGCAGTACTATCGTGTTGCTAAAGCTGAAATCAAAGAGCAGCAAGCTGAGCAAATCAAAGCAGAGCGAGCAAAAGAGCGTTTTGAAGCACGTAAAGAGCGCTTAGAGCGCGAACAAGAAGAGCGTCAAAACCGCCACAAACGTAAGCCGGCTGCTAAGTCAGATGGCGAAAAACAAAAAGTGGCCGATGCACTCGCCCGAGTTAAATCTAAATCTGATGATAAAGACAGTAAGTCAGCTGTCGCTGCAGCTATTGCCCGTGCAAAAGCGAAAAAGCAAGGTGCAGAGCTTGAGCCTGATAACTCTGAAGTAGCTAAAGAACGTGCAGCGCGTAAAGAACAGGCGCGTAAATACAAAGAACAGAAAGCATTAGAGCAAGGTGAAGAAAGCGTCGATAAAGACGATAAAAAGTCCGCTGTTGCTGCCGCTATTGCCCGCGCTAAAGCGAAAAAAGCCGCACAAGCTAAAGAAGAAAACGCTTCTGCTGAAACTGACGCTGCGCCAAAAGATGACAAAAAAGCTGCTGTTGCAGCTGCTATCGCTCGTGCTAAAGCGAAAAAAGCCGCGCAAGCTGCTGAAAATCAAACTGAAGCTGAAGAAGATAGCGCACCAGTTGATGACAAAAAAGCCGCTGTTGCCGCTGCTATCGCCCGTGCTAAAGCGAAAAAAGCAGCACAAGCTGCTGAGAATCAAACTGAAGCTGAAGAAGATAGCGCACCAGTTGATGACAAAAAAGCCGCTGTTGCAGCCGCTATCGCCCGTGCTAAAGCGAAAAAAGCCGCGCAAGCTGCTGAGAATCAAACTACAGCTGAAGCAGATAACGCACCGGTCGATGACAAAAAAGCTGCTGTTGCAGCTGCTATCGCGCGAGCCAAAGCGAAAAAAGCCGCGCAAGCTGCTGAGAATCAAACTGAAGTTGAAGAAGATAGCGCACCAGTTGATGACAAAAAAGCCGCTGTTGCAGCCGCTATCGCCCGTGCTAAAGCGAAAAAAGC
>NZ_JADKNF010000026.1:0-14283 GCF_017808125.1 Pseudoalteromonas sp. PA2MD11 | reverse complement strand
ATGCCGCTAAAGAGCAAGCGCAGAGTGACGACTATTCACAGCAAACTAATGATTCAAATGATGAGGCAGATGCTAAGCCGCAAGCTGACGCTCCTGAATCTAACGAAGATAAGAAAAAAGCCGCTGTTGCAGCCGCTATCGCCAGTGCTAAAGCGAAAAAAGCCGCTAAAGAGCAAGCGCAGAGTGACGATTCTTCACAGCAAAAAAATGATTCAAGTGCTGAGGCAGAGGCCAAGCCGCAATCTGATGAAACTGAGTCTAGCGAAGATAAGAAAAAAGCAGCGGTCGCTCGTGCCATTGCAAGAGCTAAAGCGAAAAAGTTACAACAAGAAGGAAACGATAAGTCATGAAACTAACCATGGCGAGTTCGCCGCATAATCATAGCCATAAATCATTAAGCCGATTAATGATGACAGTGATTGCTGCGTGTATTCCAGGCTTAATCGCGCAAGTTTTCTTCTTTGGTAGCGCTGTGTTAATTCAGCTTGTTCTCGCGCTGATTACTGTTAGTGCCTGTGAAGCCGCTGTATTGATGCTTCGTAAACGCAAAGTTTGGCCAACACTTAGTGATGGCAGTGCGTGGTTAACTGGCGTATTACTGGCGTTGAGTATTCCGCCTTTAGCGCCTTGGTGGATTATCGTAATTGGCTGTATGTTTGCAATTGTTAGTGTAAAGCAGCTTTATGGCGGCCTTGGCTTTAATTTATTTAACCCTGCTATGGCAGCTTATGTATTACTACTTGTATCGTTTCCGGTGCAAATGACCAGCTGGTTACCTGTTAGTGATTTACTTGCATCTCCAATCAGCTTCTCACAACAGCTGTTTGTTATTTTCAATGGCTTTACCAGCGCTGGATTTAGTGTCGATCAGTTACGTGTAGCGATTGATGGCACAACCATGGCAACACCGATTGATACCGTTAAAACAGATGTCGCCCATCACCTAACGGTGGCTGAGAGCATGAGTAAACCTCTTTTTAATGACTGGTTTGGCCTTGGTTGGGGCTGGGTTAACCTCGGCTTTTTAATCGGGGGGCTTTATTTATTAAAAGCTAACATCATTAATTGGCATATCCCTGTTAGCTTTTTAGCCTCATTGGCCGTGTGCAGTGGTATTGGTTATATTGCAGCTCCTGGCACAGAGCCAGGCGTGGTATTTCATTTATTCAGTGGTGCGACAATGTTAGGGGCATTCTTTATTGCCACCGATCCTGTTTCTGCATCAACAACGAATAGAGGCCGTTTAATTTACGGTGCGTTAATTGGTCTACTTGTTTACTTAATTCGTACTTTCGGTGGTTACCCTGATGCAGTGGCATTTAGTGTATTGCTGTTAAATATGGCGGTGCCTTTAATTGATTACTACACGCAACCACGTACTTACGGCCATGGGGTGAAATAATGATCCTTTCCTCAATGACTAAAAACGGCACTATTCTTACTGCATTTGCACTTATTACCACAGGCACTGTAGCCCTGACTCATAGCCTGACTGCTGAGCGTATTGAAGAGCAAGAAAAGCAACAACTTGCAGAGCAGCTACAGCAAGTACTTGATGCCCATCATTATGACAATCAACTATACAAAGATTGTGTCGTGATCACCGATGAGCGCTTAGGGCCACGTCCAGAGCAAGTTATTTACCGCGCCTACAAAGACACTAAACCGTATGCTTTAGTGATGCGCCATGTAACACCAAGTGGTTATAGTGGCGATATCAACTTATTAACGGCGGTGTTTGCCAATGGTGAAATAGCGGGTGTTCGTGTAACTAAGCACGAAGAAACACCGGGCCTTGGCGATAAAGTTGAGGTCAAAAAATCAGACTGGATCACTCTTTTCAAAGGGCAAAATGTACTGAGTGAAGATGATAGCCGCTGGGCTGTTAAAAAAGATGGTGGCCAATTTGATCAATTTACTGGCGCAACCATTACACCGCGTGCCGTTGTCGGCTCAGTAAAACAAGCTGTGCTGTTTGCCCAAGCTGAATTTGATAATCTGTTTGCTGCACCAAACATCTGTCAAGGAGCCAAGTAATGAGCCAAGTTAAAACTTTATTTAAAGATGGTATGTGGGCTAATAACCCTGCCCTTGTGCAGTTATTAGGCTTGTGCCCGCTACTTGCTGTTACTTCGACGGTTACCAATGCATTAGGCCTTGGTTTAGCGACTTTATTGGTACTGGTTGGTTCTAATGTCACCGTATCGATTGTGCGTAACTGGGTACCAAAAGATATTCGTATTCCTGTTTTTGTGATGATCATCGCAGGCTTTGTGACCATCGTGCAGCTGATGATGAATGCCTATACATTTGGGCTTTATCAATCATTGGGGATTTTTATTCCGCTTATTGTTACCAACTGTGCCATTATCGGTCGCGCAGAAGCATTCGCCTCTAAAAATACAGTGCCACTTTCAGCCTTTGACGGACTGATGATGGGACTTGGCTTTATGTTAGTTTTAGTGGTGCTAGGGGCAATGCGAGAGCTTATTGGTCAAGGTACACTATTTGATGGTGCTGATTTATTATTAGGGCCATGGGCTGCTGCACTTCGAATTGAAGTATTCAGTTTTGATAACCAATTTTTATTAGCTATCTTACCACCGGGTGCCTTTTTAGGACTTGGTTTACTGATTGCTGCAAAAAATGTCATTGATACACAAATAAAATCTAAGCAAGTTGTTACTCCAGAAGTAGAAAAAGGCCCAAGAGCCCGAGTAACAAGTTTAACTTAAAGGAGAGCACGCACCGTCACTGCGTGCTTTACGCCACCATGAATAAAGAAAAACGCTATGAGATCTTATCTCGTCTACGTGAGCAAAACCCGCACCCAGAAACAGAGCTTGAATACTCAAGCCCGTTTGAGTTATTAGTTGCGGTTACCTTATCAGCACAAGCTACAGATGTGGGTGTTAATAAAGCAACCCGTAAGCTATTCCCTGTTGCTAACACGCCTCAAGCGATTCTTGATTTAGGCCTTGAAGGCCTTCGTGATTACATCAAGACCATTGGTTTGTTTAATTCGAAAGCCAATAATGTCTATAAAATGTGTGAGATTCTGGTCAATAAACATAACTCAGAAGTACCAGAGAATCGTGAAGCGCTCGAAGCATTACCCGGTGTTGGCAGAAAGACCGCAAATGTTGTTTTAAACTGTGCCTTTGGCTGGCCAACAATTGCTGTAGACACTCACATTTTCCGCGTTTCTAACCGCACTAAGTTTGCCATGGGTAAAGATGTGGTGGCAGTTGAACAAAAATTAGAAAAAGTGGTACCTAAAGAATTTAAGGTCGATGTGCATCATTGGTTAATTCTGCATGGCCGATATGTGTGCACGGCTCGCAAACCTAAGTGCGGCAGTTGTATTATCGAAGATTTGTGTGAATTTAAAGAAAAGACAGAGTAATTAAGTATTATTGCTGACCTGCATTAGCTTGTTAGATGTAGTTGAACCTTCATTTGTTGATGCAGAATTCTCACAATGAAAATATCGTTGGCTCTTTTTTTAAAAAAGATGTAGTGCTTTCTAAATATATACCGAGAATATCCTGGCTTGATATCGCTAACATCTTGAGCAAGGCTCGGCTCAGTAGACAAAGCCATTAGCGTTTCATGAATTCCAATTAAATAGTTTTCTGCTTGAGAAACACCGAATTCAATTTCGGTGTACTGAAAAATACGCTCCAAGTCATACTGAGCTTTATTAGAGAGAATATATTTAGCCATTCGCTTTAAGTTTTGTTTTTGGATTTGGATATAATATCTAAAACCGTTAACTCACTCTCACCACTTAGCTCACCCTCTACTAATGCCATTCTAATAGCATCTTTTTCACTCTGATTATGGCGGATCAAATCGCGGATATAATCACTTGCATTTGAGAATCGACCTGACTCAACTTGGGCATCAATCCATGAGCGCATTTCATCTGGAATAGAGATATTTAAAGTTGCCATAGTTAATTCCTATATATTTACAGTCTTTGATTATGGCAGATATTGGCAAACATTGGCAACAAATATGGTCGATATGCACCAATGGTTAATCCTTGATAGGCACTATATGTGTAACGTTCTTAACCTTTTCTATCACACCCTTTGCGCATTGTGCCAAACACAGGGTTTGGCACAATGTTCCTAGTCATTATCGTGGGTTTTGGCTCACCTGCTTTTTAATAAACTCTCGCGTATCTCTTAGCAGCGCCACTCTTGCAGGTTCGTGAACATACATCATGTAACCGCCGTGATAATAGTGATAGTCAATTTTATCAGCGTATATACCGTGCCTATTTAAGGTGTATTCAGCATCAAAAAATGGCGTGACAATATCGTAATAACCAGAGGTAACCATCACTTTCATTTGCGGATTGCTGCGAAGCACATAAGATAAATCTGGCGCTGTATTGACGTATCTTGGCTCCCAGCCTTGTCCATCAGAAGCAGTGCGCCAGCGCCAGTTATCTGATAACTAAGGATCGCCAGGGTTTAGGTATTTTCTTTTCCACTGTACGTTTAAATCTGTGCGCATGTATTTCATCAGTGCCGCTTTTATATGCTGGCCCTATCACTTTTGACGCGTCTTGCTTAGGAGCTGCTGTTAAATCGTCTCGTTCATCAAGCTTATAACGTCCATCAAGAAAGCCTACTGCGACGCCCTCATCACGCAATAACTCTTTAGCGAATCTGAACGCGTTAATACGTAAATCAACCTTTTACTTAAACGATTACTTTTACAGTAAGAACATCTAATTTCAACTATCTGCGATTAACACGTAAAAAGCTTATCTTTCTCGGTATAAAAAATATCAAAGTATTAATTTCACAAGCTTCCATCCTTTCGTTATGCTGTTGAGTAATGTGAATTTTTTTATGAGAGTTGCAATGTTACCTTTACTTCGTATCTTATTAATTGAGCAAGATCCTGCCACCTTAAAAGAGCTTTCAACGAACCTAGAAAAAACAATCCCTAATTTTGAGCGAAGTGATGTTGATATCGACATTATCGAGTGCATAGAGCTCAAGCAGGCGTTGAAATATGTAGAGGAAGATGGCGATATTCAAGCTGTAGTACTTAGTTGGGATGTATTGAATAATGGCGAGCGCACCTATAGCCGTTTTATCGAGCAATTAAAAGGCATTCGCCTAGAACTGCCTGTCTATGTTATTGGTGACGATACGAAAGGCTTGGAGATAGTCAACGAGTCAGAAGAAATTGAATCTTTCTTTTTTAAAGATGAGGTCATTTCAGACCCAGAAGCAATCTTGGGCTATATGATCAATGACTTTGATGATCGTGCAGAAACCCCATTTTGGACCGCCTACCGTCGTTATGTAGGTGAATCGAACGATTCATGGCACACACCTGGTCACAGCGGCGGTGCTAGCTTTAGAAATTCTCCGTATATTAAAGACTTTTATCAGTTTTATGGCCGTAACGTATTTGTTGGCGACCTGTCGGTTTCTGTCGACTCGCTTGGCTCATTATCAGACAGCACCAACACCATAGGCCGCTCTCAAGAATCAGCGGCGGCGACATTTGAAGTAAAACATACCTACTTTGTTACCAATGGGTCATCCACTTCAAATAAGATTATTTTGCAAACTTTACTACGTAAAGGCGATAAGGTGATCATCGACCGAAACTGCCATAAATCAGTACATTACGGCATTTTGCAATCGGCTAGTTTACCAATTTACTTATCGAGTATTTTAAATCCTAAATATGGTATCTTCGCGCCCCCTTCACTGGCTGACATTAAGCAAGCTATTGAACAAAATAGCGATGCTAAATTATTGGTTTTAACTGGCTGCACTTACGATGGCCTGCTTAGCGATTTAAAACAAGTGGTTGAATTTGCACACCAGCACGGTATTAAAGTGTTTATCGACGAAGCGTGGTTTGCTTACTCGCTTTTCCATCCAAGTTTACGCCACTACTCAGCTATAAATGCTGGCGCAGACTATGTTACCCATTCGGCACATAAAGTGGTTTCAGCGTTCTCTCAGGCGTCTTACATTCATGTTAACGACCCTGATTTCGATGCCGATTTCTTCCGTGAGATCTACAGTATTTACGCCAGTACCTCGCCAAAATATCAGCTCATTGCCTCGCTGGATGTATGCCAAAAGCAATTAGAAATGGAAGGTTATAAATTACTGAATGCCCTGCTGAATCATGTTGCAGAGTTTAAGCAGCAAATGGCATCACTGAAACATATTAAAGTGCTCGATAAGCAAGATTTCATGGACATATTCCCACATTTTAGTGGCGATAACATGGGTCACGATCCGCTGAAGATCCTTATCGATATTAGTGAGTTACCGTATTCATTAAAGGATATTCATAAATTTCTATTAGATGAAATTGGCCTTGAAATCGAAAAATATACACACAGCACCATTTTAGTTTTACTGACTCTTGGCGGCACACGCTCAAAGATCATTCGCCTTTACAATGCGCTTAAGAAACTCGATAGCGGTAAAGTAAAACTCGCTACTTCAATGAGGCGCACACGCCTACCAGAGAATCTACCCGGGATTGACTTAGCCTGCATTCCTAGTGATGCGTTCTATGGCGAACGCGAATCTGTGCCAATTAGCAAAAGTAACAACCGAATTTGTGCCGGATTAGTGACGCCTTATCCTCCTGGTATCCCTCTGTTAGTGCCGGGGCAACATATCACTAATGAGCATATCGAATATCTTAAAGAGTTGGCGGGACAAGGTCTGACAATTCAAGGGAGCTTTGATGGTGAAATTTATGTTCTTAAAGGTAAAGTGAAAAGCTAAGCTTTCACTTATACCGCAAATACCTCATTGTTATGCAGCAACCTCTATTCATTGCTGCATAACATCACTCTTTTCATATCAAACGCTTTGTCTCAATGCTACTGTGCATGCAATCGAAATAACTTATAATCCATTTTTAATAATTTTAATGCGCAGCGTTGTACCATGCTGCGTTATTGAAATTGTGCGAATTTAAAGACAAGAAAGAGGATGCTTAAAATGCGCTTATTACACACAATGCTTCGCGTTGCTGATTTAGATAAATCAATTGAATTTTATACGCAGGTATTAGGTATGAAAGAGCTGCGCCGTGCAGACAACGAAGAGTACCGCTACACCCTTGCTTTTGTCGGTTATGGTGACGAAAAAGATTCGACCGTGCTTGAGCTTACTTATAACTGGGATACAGACAGCTATGATTTAGGTAATGCATATGGTCATATTGCTATCGAGTTTGATGATATTTATAAAGCCTGCGAAGACATTAAAGCTGCTGGCGGTAATGTGAGTCGTGAGCCGGGTCCTGTAAAAGGCGGCACAACTGAAATTGCATTTGTTAAAGACCCAGATGGTTATGCAATTGAGTTAATTCAGAAAAAAGATAACAACACTTTTTGATTCATACCGGCTATTTCAGCGATTGCTGAGATAGCCACTTTGCGAGTGCTTTTTCAAGTTCAGTAAAATTAATTGGCTTTGCGATATGGTCACTGATACCAATTTTTGCACTTGTTTCGATGTCGTCTTTCATCGCATTAGCACTGACTGCAATAATCGGCGTATCAAAATCTGGCCTTGCAAGTAAGTTTTCGCTGGCAGTTAATCCATCCATCACCGGCATTTGAATATCCATTAAAATCAATGCGTAGTTTTGTGTTAGGGTTTTCTCACAGGCAATTTTTCCATTTTCTGCCAATTCATAATTTAGACCTAATTGAGTTAAATACTTAGTGATAACAATTTGGTTAATCGGGTTATCTTCAGCAATTAATATTGGCTTGTCGACGACTTTAAAATCGAACTGAGTGTCTTCATCTGATTGGTGTACTTTTGCACTAGCGTCCTGTGGGTTTAGTGATTTAAAATTAACATTAATGGTAAACTCGGTACCTTTGCCAAGCTCACTGTCGATAGCAATAGTGCCACCCATCAAATCAATCATTCCTTTACTGATGGCAAGCCCAAGACCGGTCCCTCCATATTCACGAGTTGTGCTAGTTTGCGCCTGAACAAAAGGATTAAACAAGGCCGTTATTTTATCTTCAGCGATACCTATGCCTGTATCTTTTACCGATAACACGACGGCTGTCTGGTGTTCATCTCGGCTTTGCAGAATAAGCGAAAGAACGATCTCTCCTTGATGGGTGAACTTAACGGCGTTAGAGAGCAAGTTAATCAGCACTTGTTTAACACGTATTTCATCACATTCAACATTCAGCGATTGTAATGGGGAGACGTCAAGCCGGCAGCCAACTCCTTTGGCATCACAACTCGGTTTGAATAGTAAGATAAGGTCATGGCAAAGCGCGACTAAATCACATTGTCGCGACTCGAGCTCTATTTTATTGGCCTCTATTTTTGAAAAGTCGAGAATATCGTTAATCACGGTCAATAGCACATCACTACAGTTATTAATTTGCCTTACAAACTCTGCTTGCTCTCGTGTTAGCGTGCTTTTATTGAGTAGCTGCAAAAAGCCCACAATACCATTCATCGGAGTGCGTATCTCATGGCTCATATTGGCTAAGAATTGGCTTTTAACTTGCTCAGAGCGCTCAGCGCGAAGTTTTTCTAATTGCAATGAAGTAATTTGTATATCAATGGTATCAGCCATGCTGCTGAGCGAATCAGCAATATCTTTAAACTCTTGATAATGAAAATCGTCGGTATCTTGTTTGTAATTACCTAATGCATATTCTCGGCTAAGAGCAGTAATACGATTTAGTGGGTTATGGAGACGTGCCGTCAACCAACGCACTGAAATAAATGAAATAATAGAGAGTCCTACAATTAACAACCCTGCCAATATAGCCGTTTGCTTTACAGCGCTGGTGTAGGTGGTTTTTGCTTCATTAATTTGGAATCGTAAACTGGTTGGCTTACCTGCATAAAAAACATTACTGATTGAGGCCTGCCCCATTAATTTGCCGTTATCGCCAGCATCGCCCACGCTATATAAAATGTTATCTTGTGCAGTAATTTGTACCTGCTTACCTGCTTGATAAACCGGTTGTTCATTATGTATTGCAAGCCACTTTAACGCCTCTGATAAAGGCACAAAAGACACTAACACGCCCGTTTTGATTATTGGCTCACTAAGAGAATCTTGCTCATGTAACAACTTAGATGTAATTGCCAGTAAGGCATTTTGTTTTGCCTCTGCAGGCGCAAATAATTCACTAACTTGGGGGTTATCGATAATTTGAACTGTGTTTTGCTCTGTTGATGTCTTGGCGCTGTCGAGAATGCTTTTTGTGAGTTTATAGTTCAAATTTAAAGAGGTAATAGGGTAACCTTCAACTATAAAGCCTTGATTATCAATTACAATCGATGCTTTTATCTGTGGATTCTGGGCAACAAACTCCTGCAGTTGTACAAGCGCGAACTGTGAGTACACCACTTTATTGGGCAACTCAGTTATCGCTTTAGTGCTACTAAGCAATTGGCTATTTTTCTCAAGCTTAAATAATAGTTGTTCAAGACTGGCCGCATTATTTCTAGCTTGCCATTGTAAACTCGTATTTGCTTGGTCAATTGAGCTTAAATAGAATCGCCCTATCATCAAACCTGCAAGGATCAGCAGGGGAATAATGACCAGTAGTAATACACTGATAAATAAGGCGCGACTAAAGCGTGGACTACTCATTCAGCCCCTTCATTGGCAATCGAACGCTCTGCCAACCCTTGCATAAAAAGCCCCGCTTGCTCAGCAGTTAAGGCACCACTGCCATAGCGAATAAACCCTTTATTTAATACTTCCCATACGATGATCATAGATGCGGTAGAAGGCATAGGTTTTGTAAATTGTATGGTATCAATTAAGGTTGATAACTCAGTGCCTTGTTGTGCTTTTAGGTTATTTAAAACCTCAGTGTTAACTGGGATATCTTGAAGTTTTTGCCAAACCAGTGTTTGGAATTTTTCCGCTTGAACCAATTTAGCAAATTTGATCAAGCTGTCTTTATTTGCACCATTTAAAGCATGGTTTGGAAATGCCAGCACAAAGGTTGAGTAGTAAGGCTGCATATACTCACCATTGAGTTTCGGTAATTGTTGTATTCCTAAATTATTACCCAATGCCTCTTCATACGTTTTTAATGCCCATGCACCATCAATGGTGAAGGCGGCTTGCTGCGCTTTAAATGCATTATTTGAGCAAGTGTAATCGCACTGCCTATCAACCAGGTTTTGTTTATTTAAACCCCAAACAAATTTGAGAGCCGATTGCATTGCTGGTGTATTTAGCTGAACTTGATTATCTACAAGTAGATCACCACTAAAAGCCGATAGGAACGGGATAAACCAATACATTTCCATAAAACTCCATGTAACGAGTTTCACTTTTTCAGGCAATGAAGGTTGAATTTGGTATATATCCTGCCAGTTTTCTATTGGCTCTTTAACAAACTGCTTATTATAAAAAAGTAACAAGTGATTCCCTTGAATGATGGGTATACCTAAGAGCTCATTGTTTAACTTTGCAGTTTCTAAGGTTCGCTTGTCTGTGGTATCAGCTATGAGTGAGTCTGGAATGGTGCTGTAGTTGGCATATTTATCAAGGCCTAAGTGATCAGCGGGTACAATAATTACGTCTGTTGAGGTGCTGGTACTAGTATTTTGTACCAACCTTACCTTTAGCGCCTTTTGGTCAACCAATACAGAGTTAACCGTTAAACCGTTTTGCTCTGCAAACTCACTAAGCAATTGGTTAAAATGTTCATGCTTCATGGTATGGGCTAGGTTTATAGTTGCTGCATAGCCATCAAACGTAACTAATAGCACCGCCAGCCAAAATACTCGCCACACGCTAATGTCTACTCAAAATGAATTAAAATTACTTTTTAGTTAAGCACATATGCCTTAAATTGCCCAGCCTAATCAAGGGTTTTCTTAAATCTAAATGCAGCCACAGCCAAGCCCAAAATAGTAAAAGCTAAAAGCCAAAGTAAGTCACTGCTCATACTTATTAAATTAACATCTTTTAGCACGATTCCGCGTATTAATCTTAGGTAATGCGTTGCGGGCAGGCACTCAGCAAGCCATTGCGCTGCCTTTGGCATACCTTCATAGGGAAATACAAAACCTGACAATAAAATAGAAGGTAATAGAATGAAAATTGTCATTTGCATTGCTTGAAGCTGGTTTTTAGCGATGGTTGAAAGCACTAAGCCAAGCACTAAACTGGCACATATAAAGGCAAAGGTTGCGACAACCAATGCGACTAAACCACCTCCAAAAGGAATATGAAACAAGAGCTTACCCATGCCTAATATAATAAATAACTGAATAAAACCAATGAAGATATAAGGCACCACTTTACCGATCATTAATTCAAGCGAGCTTAACGGTAAGGTGATTAAGAGCTCCATATTACCTCGCTCTTGCTCTTTAACAATGGCAGCAGAGGTAAACATAATCATCGTCATGGTTAAAATAACAGCAGCTAAACCTGGCACAATATTCACTGCAGAGCGTTGCTCTGGGTTATAAAATAAGGTCGTCTCAAAGGTTGGGTATGTTCTATTCGCAGGCTTATCGAGAAGCTCTGCAAGCGGCATATTGCGCAGCGATTTTATGCTCGACGCGACCATTGTATCTGAGCCGTCAACTAACCAATGTGCAATTGGCCTGACTAACGACTCATTACTGCCATCAGGCAAACCAAAACCCACTGTTGGGTGCTGGGCAAGTCGGTTTGCCACATCGTGGGGTATAAATAGCACAGCCCGCACTTTCGCGCTCGCGATTGCTGTTTGTGCCTGTTCAATACTGTCGTAATAATCCGTCACTTTAACCACATTTGTCGCCGATACTGTTTGTACTAAAATGCGACTGAGCGCAGTTTGACTATGATCGACCACTGCAACAGGGATATCTTTAACGTTGGTGTTAATAGCGTAACCAAATAGAATCAGTTGGATAAGGGGGATCATCACCACCATCGCAAAGGTCATTCTATCGCGGCGTAATTGTAGTAATTCTTTGCTTACAATTGCTTTTATGCGGCTTAATGAAGTCATAATACTCATTGTCTGCCCTGCCCTGTGCAGGTGACAAACACGTCTTCAAGGCTTGGGCGCACACTATTTACTTGCCAAGTATCCTGATAAAATGATTGCTGTTTTATGAACTCAACGGGGTCTTGAAGATCTTTTTTTACTAATACTCGCAGCTGTGCACCTAATTGAGTGGCTGAGATAACATGGTCGATTGTTGCGAGCTGTTTTTTTAATTCTCTGGTTTGCGCCCCTGCGATTTCTACAACATGAGCGTGCATGTCTGTCATTAATTGCTTTGGAGAGCCATCCGCGCGTTTAATACCAGATTCTAAAATGGCTAAACGATGACAACGCTCAGCTTCATCCATGTAATGGGTGGTGACTAATATCGTGGTACCGGCATTACTTAAATCAAACAGTGTTTCCCAAAAATCACGGCGATTTTGTGGATCGACTGCCGATGTTGGTTCATCAAGAAATAAAATTTTCGGTTTATTAATCACTGCAGCAGCCAATGCTAAGCGCTGCCGTTGGCCCCCACTCATACTTCCGGCCATTTGATCTGCTCTTTGATCGAGACCATAGGTATGGAGCAATTCGTCAATTCTTTGTTGTTTTTGTTGCTTTTTAAACGGGTAAAGCGCCGCCATGAACTTTAGGTTTTCAAGCACGGTCAGGTCACTATAAAGTGAAAACTTTTGTGTCATATAACCAAGTTGCGTTCTGAGCTTTTCAGCATCTTTTGGCAAACTCAAGCCAAGCACATTGATATCACCAGAGGTCGGCTTCAATAGCCCCGTAAGCATACGGATTGCAGTCGTTTTACCACAGCCATTAGGGCCCAAAAAGCCATAAATTTGCCCTTGCTCAACGTCTAGATCAAGGTTATCAATCGCTTTTAAATCGCCAAATTGTTTTACCAAACCTTTGGCATGGATCACCGATTCAGTCATGGCATAAACACTTGAGCAGGTACGCCTGTCGGTAAATTATTTTCACTGACAGGTAGTGTTACCTCAGCAAGATACATTAATCTCGCACGCTCTTCCTGATTAAGGGCATAAAAAGGCGTGAACGCAGGCTCTGAGGCAATCCATGTCAGTTTACCCTGTATATTTTTATCTATGCCATCGACACGAACCGTAAGTGTCATACCCTGATTGAGCTTGGCACGATATGGTTCAGGGATATATACGCGCGCATAAGGTGCGCTGTTTGCTTGAACGATAACGACTGGGCTGCCTTTGGTAACTCGCTCACCTACGTGCCAAGGTAAATTATCGACCCTGCCAGCACGCATCGCTTTAATTGTCAGGTCTGAGAGGTATTTTTGCTGTACTTTTAGTTCTGCTTCTGCCGACTGAACTTGCGCTTTCGCACTATTGATATCTTCAACGCGAGAACCATTTGTTAACTCATTTAAGTTCTGCTTTGCTGATTCTAAATTAGCGAAAGTCTCATCTCGTGCAGCGGTAGCACTGTCTAAGGTTTCTTGGCTTGCGAGTTTATCTTTAACTAAGGTTTTTGCACGGCGAAAATTAGCTTCGCTTTGCGTATATGCAGCATTGGCTGCTGCTACTTTGGCTGATGCGGCAGCAACTTCTTCGGGGCGAGCACCATTCAAGGTTTTTTCAAGAAATGCAGTGGCTTGAGCTAATTGAGCTTGTGCTTTAGCAACAATCGCTTGTTGTAGTTCGGCATCAAACTTTGCAATCACCTGCCCTTTTTCGACCAACTGGCCTGCTGAAACGGGTAAATCGATCAGTATTTCGTTAGTCGTTGCAGGATGGATCACACGCTCACGCTCAAGCGTTCCTAGCGCTACTCCCTCATTTGAGTCTGAGCAAGCAGTAATGACTAAAGAAATTAGTATGAGTACAACACGTTTAGCTAACATTTTAATTTCCTTATGGTTAGCTGATGAGTTGCTAGATACTATAAAGTATTAAAATGATCTGTAAAAGTGATCTATAGGAATTAAAGTTTTAGAAATATATGGAGTCTATATCGTAAAGATATATAGGGAATAAGGAATATTAAGTTGAAAAATCTTAGTTATATTTGAAATGATATATGGATAGTCTTCCCAATACATTACTTACTTAAAGTAAGTGGCGTCCCCAAGAGATTCGTACTCTTGATAACGTTGTGCATAGATTGCGCGGTGTTCACAGCCCCACTACACATAACCTACTTGAATAAGTGGCGTCCCCAAGGGGATTCGAACCCCTGTTACCGCCGTGAAAGGGCGGTGTCCTAGGCCTCTAGACGATGGG
>NZ_JADKNF010000025.1:10444-54886 GCF_017808125.1 Pseudoalteromonas sp. PA2MD11 | reverse complement strand
AGCTAATGGAGGAAAACCGCCGTTGGCTGTGGCTTAACTCTCTATTTTTGACGGCTATTAAAAATGGGAGGATTACCGGTGTTTTCTTGGTATGTGATAGCAAGCCAGCAACACACTGATAACTATAACTTGAAGACTTCTAGAAATCGCCAAATTTTCCAATTTATCACTGTCTTTAAATTATTTTCTCCAATAAAAAAAGCGTAAAATATAATAAATATTGAAACCGAAGGGTTATAAATTATAAAAGTAATTCTCCATTTTGAAGAGCATGATATGAATACCGTATCGTGACCAAAGAGTAAGGAGGTTGTTTTTATATTAAATAACAATGCAAAAGAAAGTTTTAGTATTTATAAAACCAAAACTGACTCTAAAGCGTGCAATTTGTTGGCGCCCATGAAGGCACATCAGGCATATGCTCAGCGTTTTCTATAGTACAAATGCTGACAACAAATCCCGAGCATATTTTCATTAGCTTTAACGGTTGAAACTTAAAGGTTTCGGAACTTTATAAACTACCACTAATAGCCGTAGGAATGAGCTTAAAAGGCGTATTCGTAAAATAGATATGATGACAAAAAGTTTAGGTAATGTTAGATCTTAGCCACTTGATCATGATGGTACAGTTCGTGGAACTGCAAAAATTGATAATTTTTAAGGGTTTTCTCTATAAAGGTAAAGCCGTACAAAACTTCAAGGTGCTTAAATTGCTTAATGTTGTAGTTAAGGATATAAATTTGTAGATGTTATAAGTATTCGATTTGTAATAAAAATTGTTTATTATAAAGCGATACTTACCCTGAACACTACATTTATTCGATGAAGCAAAACAGAGCTAAAGTTTCCATCAGCACCTATGTGTTGGAAATATAGCTTGGTGCTATGCCTTTTCTGAAATCGATCAAACTTAAGAGCCGAAATAAGCTTATATTTTATGGTTATCAAAAAGTTCTTTAGGAAAAAATTCCCCACTAATTGTTAATCCCTATCGTCGTTCTTTTAGTATTCGAGGTTATAAGGGGGTTAACTCTGCGCTTCAGTGTATGCAACCTTAGATTATGTAACTGCAGCAGGCCGAGCTTATTTCAAAATTTGAGTAGTGTTATTGATTATAGATATTAGTTGAGCCATTACCTAAACATTGGGAACCTCACCGTGAGCCTTTTAGAAAATCAGATTGGCGGTATAGTAAATAAATCTTTGATGATAAAAATGTCACCTTACGTTACACAGATAAAATTAAAGCGTCGGTTATGGTTGTTCAAAGAATTGAAGGCTGTCGGTTATGTAGCACAAGACCGATTTACGTGAAGCACAGACAAAGCAGTAGGAAATTTTGTCTGATGTTGAATGGATCATGAAAGAAATTTAAGAACGAGCCTTTTAATAGCAAGAAAATAAAGTTGAGCTTTGCACAAAAATGGAAAAGTTTTTGGCTAGATATTTGAAATAATAAATTATCAAAAAAATGTAAAAAACCCAGAAATTAAGGCTCGAACCTTGTTCTGGGTTTTTTATTGTTTCTAATATATAAACTAATGTGAAATATATGTAATCAAATTTTTCTTTAATCTTATATGCGCTTGAAACTTAAAATTTACATTGAAAAACAATGGTTAAAAAACTGTTGACCAAAAGTTGTCCCTAATATTAGTATTTAATTCCCTTATGGGGTACTAGTACCTTTTTAAGGGGTAAAATAAATTAATAAAGTCATAACATGGATATGACCAGGGAGAATCAAATGTTAAATAATCAAGTTTCAAAAGCAGTTCGCTTAGCGATTGCTTTTGGTGCAGCGTCAACTGCTGCATTTTCAGCTTCGTCTTTTGCTGCTGAAGAAGAAGGTGTAGAAAAAGTTGAGCGAATCGAAGTTACAGGTTCACGTATCAAACGAACTGACATTGAGGGTGCAAACCCTGTTGTTGTAATCGACCGTGCATCTTTAGATAATTCAGGTCAATTAAGTGTTGCAGACGTATTAAACCGTTCAACATTTAACTCATTTGGTTCGATTCAACCATCATCAGGTAGTACTGCGCAAAGTCAGGCAACAGTAAACTTACGTGGTTTAGGTTCTTCAAGAACACTTGTTTTAATTAACGGTAAGAAAATGCCAGGTTCACCTGTTATGGGTGGTGGTGCAGCTGACTTAAATACCATTCCTTTTGCAGCTGTAGAGCGCATTGAAGTTATGGGTGATGGCGCATCTGCGGTATATGGTTCTGATGCGATCGCCGGTGTAGTTAACATTATTTTAAGAAAAGATTTTGAAGGTGTTCAAGTTCAGGGGCGTATGGGTACTCCGAGCCGTGATGGCGGTGGTGATGAGTCATCATTCTCAATTATCACAGGTCTTAAATCAGAAAACTCTAACCTAGTATTCAGCTATGAGCATGACGAGCGTGATATTATTTTTGCTCGTGATCGTTGGTTCTCACGTGCAACAGACGATGGCTCAGGTACATTCGCTGGTACAACAGGTCAAAGCTGGTATGGCCGTAACATTCTAGATATGCAAACATTTGAGTTTAACCCAATGATCACTGGTCAAGACTGTTCGCAGTACGGTGATTCATTTGCTTATCATAATGATGCACCAGATTTCCCTGCTGACGACGGCTGTCACTATGATTATACTGCTGTTGCTGCTGACGCTGCTTCAACAAAGCGTGACTCAGTATTTGTTAACTTTGATTATGACATCAATGATGATTTAATCTTTAACTTCCGTTCATTACATTCGCGTAATGAAAGCTTTGGTCGTTTCGCACCTGCAGCAGGCTGGTTTACATTCCCTATTGCGCTTGCTGAAGACACAGAAAAAGGCTTAATGGCTGTTAATGAAGGCGACCGTGGTTATTACCGCTTTAATAACGTAGGTACTTCACGTGACACTTGGCAAGTTAGCAACATGGCTGATTGGAGTGCATCTCTAAATGGTATGGGTGAAGTGTTTGATTGGCATGTAGATGCACACTACAACCGTTATGAAATGAACGAGTGGGGTCAAGGCTATGTTCATCGCCCAAGCGTAGAAAATGCGATCATTGATGGTTGGGATCCACGTGACCCAGATCAATCTGCGTATGCTACTCAATTAGCTAATATCGCCGCAAATAGTAACCGTCGTTCTGGTAGTACATTACGTGAAGTAACTGCAGGCGTAAGCTTTAATGAGTTAGCTACTTTACCTGCAGGTGAACTAGGCCTATATGTTGGTGCTAGCTACCGTGAAACTGATTACTTTGACCAAGCGGAAGCTCAAAACGAAGCGAAAAACATCATTGGTACTGCTGGTGGTTCAGCGGCAGGTGACCGTACAGAATCAGCTGTTTTTGCTGAAATGTTAATCCCTGTAGTAGATACATTAGAGTTAAACTTAGCTGCTCGATATGATGATTACAGCGATGTGGGTTCATCATTTGTTCCTAAAGTTTCACTTAAATACCAGCCATTTGATGAATTAGTTTTACGTGCTGCTTGGGGTGAAGGTTTCCGTGCTCCAACGCTGGAAGATCTATATAAAGCACCACAAGAGTCAGCTTCATCAGCTAAAGATGTTGTGGTATGTACATCAGCAGGTACATCACGTTCTGATTGTCGTACACAACAACATACAACTTACTTCATCGGTACTGATTCATTAAAACCTGAAGAATCAGAAAGTGTAAGTTTCGGTATGGTTTATAACATCACTGATAATATCGATATGTCAGTTGATTACTATGATATCGAAATCACTAACCAAGTTAGCTCGTTATCTACACAAGACGTATTTGACCTTGAGTTAGCTGGTCTTCTAGGTGACCCTGAAGATCCAAATGATAACGCTGCTGGTTATGACCAAGTATCAGTGGACCGTGGTGGTAATCCAACTGGTCGTTCGTTACTTGTTACTGCACCAATGGCTAACATCCCTGGTTTCTCTACAGATGGCTTAGATTTCAAACTTAACGCAGTATTTGACTTAGGTGGCGCAGGTCTACTTCGCTCTAAGTTTGCTTGGTCTGAAGTACTTAGCTATGAAGAGCCAGATATCATCGGTTACCCGAACGTTGATAAAATTGGCCGTGCTGGTTTACCAGAAAGAAGAATCAGCTGGGGCTTAACATGGGATATCGAAGCTCACATGTTAAACGTAAACTGGAACCACATTGCCTCAACAGCTGAAGAAACTGAAGATGCAAATGATGAAGGTACTAAGTTCAAAGCAGTTGGTGAGTTATCTTCGTATAACATTATCGATATTAACTATACTTACGCAACGCCTTGGAATCTTGATCTAACACTAGGTGTTAATAACTTAGCTGATAAAGATCCAGTATTGAACTCTGAATTAGACTACGACGATACTCTTTATAGTCAAGTTGGTCGTCTGTACTATGCAGGTTTCAAATTTAAGTTCTAAACGAACGATTTAAATACTTGTATATTAAAACCCTGCACTTGCAGGGTTTTTTATTTTATAAACAAATTCACTACAGGTTTTACATTTATAAAATAATTAATTTTTAAGGCTTAATTATTTACTTAAGCTCTTGCTCAAGATTTATGTGCAGTTGTTTAAATCAATTTATGCTCTTATACTTAAAAAACCTTAATAAAAGCGATGTTTCAGTTGAGTTATTTCTATAAAATCATAGTGTTGTTTTTGACGCTGTGTCTTTCATTCGATGTCTTAGCCACACAACTCAAAGCGGGTATCGTAAGTTATAGTTTTTTTCCTTATCACACCCAAGACGCAAATGGTCAATATACTGGTGTAATTGTTGGTTACAGTAACGAAATAGCGCGTTTAGCTGGTGCCGATTTAGAGTACCGAGTTTACGACAGTCTTGACGAGCTTCTGGACGGACTTAAAGCTGGTGAAATAGACTTTGCGGTTGGATTGAATAAAACTACGCAGCGCAAAAAACATTATTTATTTTCAACACCCTTTATGGAAGGTCCACGTGGAATAGTTGTAAATCAATCTATTGCAAATAGTGCCTTAAAGAACTTTGCTAGTTTACGATGGGTTTGTATCACTGGGAGTTCGCATTGCGAATATTTAGCTGAAAATGGGGCGCTTTATATAAATCGGTTTATAAAACCAGATGATGCGTTTAAAAAAGTGGCGGATGGCTCATTTGATGCTTTTTTAGGTGATTATTCAGTTTTGTCTCATCAGTTAAAAAATCGTGGTAAAGACGGTCTTAAAGTTGTAAGTCCTATCTGGCTTTCTAGTGAAACATTTCATGTCATGTTCAACCAACAGAAGACGGCTTTACGTAATCAAGTTAATTCTTTTTTAGCATCTATCTCTCCAACCACGAAACAATTATGGGAAAGTTCGGCAAGTGAAGAATATTTAGCCGCAAAAGCCTATAGTCAATTCAAACGTGAATTCAATAAAGTAAGTGTGAAAGGCAACAATAATTATTTACTTACGTTCTCGTTTATTGATGGTTTGTTTCCGATTAATGACACAAATCAAATTGGCGAAGCTACAGGCTATTTAAATGATACCCTTGAGTTACTATCTGAACGAAGTGGGTTCCAGTTTAAATATATCCCTGCTGCAAATTCCAAAGAATTAGAAAGATTATTTTTAGCGAATAAGATCGATCTCATTCCGACGATGACACCAACAAGAATTAATGAAGGTGTTTTGATTGCTTTACCGCCGCACGTAAGCGTAGAAATGGTTTTAATTTCTAAACGTTCGAGTAAAACTCAGCGTATTGGTTATATAGATCTGTTTGCAGATCCAAAAAAGAAGCTGCCAAGTGCTGAGAATTTAGAAACGGTGTCATTTAGCTCAATTGTGACACTTTTTTATGCTTTGAGGAACGACACGATTGATAGTGTTATCTTACCGCAAAGCATTGCGGCATATCAATTAAATCAGTTTTACATAGGCGAATTTTATATCAACCCTAAATACCGATATAATCAGCCGATCTATTTCCTTGTGAATAAAAATTTTACTGAATTAGTCAGTTTACTTGAAAGCCTTTTCAAAACACTAACGAGCAATGACTTCAATCATATTGTCAATCGCCATGGTATTTTTAATATCGAGCGTGGATATGACAAAACCACCGTTAATACAACTGCAATTTTAACCTTAATTCTTATCTGTATTTCGATTATTTATTTTGTTAGCTGGCGGATTACCATAAACCGTGAGATTTCAAAACGAAAAGAGGCTGAGCAAGTTGCGTTAAGTAAATTGAACTTCACTCAAAAACTCATCGACGATTTACCTACAATGGTAGTGATACAAGATTCTGAGCAAAAAAGGATAATGTGGAACAAAGCCTATAAGGATAATTTTGCTCATTTATGGGACGAAAAAAAACGGTATTTACGTGACGATTTAGCACAAGTTAGCCAGTTATTGACGCAGAATAAGCAAAGCTTGCACTCTGGAAAAGTTTTTAATCGTCAAATGAACTTTACCAATAAAGTAGGAAAGAAGCTTGAGCTTCTCTACACTAAAAAGCCATATCTTGGAGTTGATGGTCAGTTGGCTGGGATTATGACCGTCATCACTGATTTGACTGAACATCATAACCTTCAAAGGGAAAACCAAGCGGTTCAACAATTATTACAAACGATTACTGATACTATCCCTGGCGGGGTATTTCAGTATGAATATTATGATAATGGTGAAGGGTGTTATACCTATATTAGCAAAGGGGCGCAAAGTTTATTGGGAGTAACATCAAGACAACTCAATAGCCGCGGTATGACCGGATGTATTTCCCCTTGTATTGTTGACGAAGACCGGGTGCAAATAGCTAAAGCCTTTAAGCAAGCAAGTAAGCGCAAAGGCATGATTGATATTGAGTTTAGAATTAATAATCTTGGCCAAAAAGTTTGGTGTCGTTATATTGCCAATGCACAAACAAAAGGCAATGACATACAACAAGGGGTTAGGTGGAATGGTATCTTATTAGATATTAGCTTACTCAAACATCATCAAGTTGAATTAAATAAGGCAAACCAACAGGCGCTTCAAGCTGATTTAGTTAAAAGTCGTTTTATTGCGACGATGAGTCATGAATTAAGGACGCCTTTATCTGGGGTAAATGGTTTTATTGAGCTTTTAAAATCATCACAAGTAGACAGTGAGCAATCTACTTTAATCGAACACATTGAGGTTTCAGTAACTAAACTACAAGGTTTAGTTGATGATATTCTATATTTTGCAGACACTAGTACGGGTAACATCGAAGTAGTGGTTGAGAATGTTGATTTGGAAACTCATTTGTGTCGCATTCTACGAGCACATGAACATCAGGCTAAACAGAAGGGACTTCATTTCAACTTAAATTGGCTGACTGCTGCTTACACATCGACATCGGTTGATATTAATCATTTAATGCAGGTTTTATCACACCTACTAAGTAATGCAGTTAAATTCACAAGTCAGGGCTCAATAACTTGCGAGGTAAAGTTTGAGAAACAGTTGTTAAATATCACAATTACAGATACCGGTAAGGGGATGACAACTGAAGAGCTTGCTCAAATCTATAAACCATTTGAGCAAGCCGATAACTCTTTTCAACGCCAATTTGGCGGAACAGGCTTAGGCTTAGCGCTAGTAAAACAGCTGGTTGACGCGATGCAAGGCAGTATCACTTTGTCTAGCACATACGGCAAGGGGACGCATGTTTATCTATCTATCCCATTGCAACATACTAAAAAGCCTCAATTAAGCACATCATCTGGGTATTGGATTGTTTGTAGTAAAAGTGAAGAGCTGGTCCGGCTGCTTGGAACCATGGCAGTCAAACATACCATACTTGATTGGCCCTTGGAGTTATCTGAAATTAGTCAGACTGAAAATTTAATTATTGATGAGCAATACATGGTTGAGTTACTGGGAGAGCAGTGGCGTGCTAAAAAAGCAGGCATTGCTGCTAAGTATACTATTGTGCCATCAAGCAGAAATACTCAACAAGTAAATGATTGTAATTGTCATTTACTACCTATCGAGCCACTTTATCCCGATTCATTACGAGAGCTACTTAATAATATTCATACCACCTTAGATATAATTAGCCCAGATAAAGCGCATTTATATGGCCAGATTTTAATTGCTGAAGATAATAAAACTAATCAATTATTACTTGAAAAACAATGTCAAAAATTAGGTATAAAAGCTGTAATGGTCGAGGATGGATTAGCTGCTTTAAGGGCGCTTGAAGAAGGGGACTTTGATCTACTCTTAACAGATTGCCATATGCCTCACTTAGATGGTTTTAAGTTAGCCGAACAGATCAGGACGATAGAAAAATTCCAGAACTTGCCAATTATCGGTTTTACTGCAGATGACTCTAAAACCTGCTTAAATAAAGCTCTCAGCTCAGGCATGAACAGTGTTTTGTTTAAGCCGTATAAACTTAATGAATTGTATAATCGGCTTGCAGAATTTATTGATCTTAATAAAGACGATGAAAACATTATTACAGATAGTAAGAATGTAAGTTTGCAAGGGATCAAAGATATACAGCATTGGCTTAATGTTTTTGGTAACGAAAGTGATGCAAAAATGTTGGCTGAGGTATTTATAAATAGTTTGCAGGATGATTTGAGTACGTTAGAAGGTCACCTCAATAGTGATGAGTTGGATAAAGTGTCTGCTGCTATTCATAAACTGAAAGGAGCGCTTGTCATGCTTCAATATCCACCTATCTCAAAACTAATTGTAGATACGGAAAAGACGTTTACTGATAATCATGATACTGCCATTGTTATTGATTTAATTACTGAGTTAAAAGACGTCATTGTTCAGATCAGAGCATGGGTATAATAAAAAGTTAGGATAAAGAATTAGAGTCGAATAGATTATTTTATGAATAGGGCATATACTAACTCATGTTTATACATTTTACTTAACTTTAATATTAAAGAGAGCTCTCAATGAAAGAAATCCGATCTTTTGTAAAATCTGCGTCATTATCTGAATTAGAAAAAGCAAAACAGCTAATCGACACAGCTATCGAGAAATATACTCAACAGCAAGAAGCTAAAAAAGAGGTACTCGATTTACTAAAAGAAAAAGGACTTACATTAGAAGATCTACAGGATGTAGTAACAACTGACAAACGCACTAAGGTAAAACCGAAGTACCGCATCGAATTTAATGGCGAAATTGTAGAATGGACAGGCCGTGGTAAACGACCTAAAGCATTCCAAGGTGTCGATTTAACAAAACACCTTGCTTAATTTTTTGCTTTAAAGAATACCAGGGGAAGCGTATGCTTCCCTTTTTTATGTCGATTATAGTCCGATAACATGAAGTACGTACTCAGACCCTACCAACAAGAGGCCGTAGAGCGCACGGTTGCTCACTTTCGACAAACAGATGACGCAGCACTAATTGTGTTACCAACAGGGGCTGGAAAAAGCCTAGTTATTGCTGAACTTGCGCGTATTGCCAAACAAAAAATTATGGTGCTTGCGCATGTTAAAGAATTGGTGGAACAAAACGCCGAGAAGTATATTAGCTTTGGCTTTAAGGCAAGTATTTTTTCTGCGGGATTAAAACAAAAGTCATTAACGGAGCAAGTGACCTTTGCGAGTGTGCAATCATTGGCACGTAATACCGATAAGCTTACCGATGCTTACTCTTTGTTGATCATTGATGAATGTCATCGTGTCAGTGGTGATGAACAAAGTCAGTACGGGCAGGTGATAACGAGTCTAAAAAAACAAAACCCCAATCTTAAAGTACTTGGTTTAACTGCAACACCATTTCGTATGGGAATGGGCTGGGTTTATCATCATCACTATCATGGTTTTGTTAGAGGTGATAAAGACGCACCATTTAAAAAGTGTATTTTTGAGTTACCGCTGCGCTATATGATCAAAAACGGCTATTTAACGCCGCCTCATGAAGTCGATGCAGCTATTAGCCATTATGACTTTTCATCACTGCCGAGTGATTCATTTGGTCGTTACGGCATTGAGAATATGAATGCGTTATTAAAAGACAGCACGCGCGCGACAAAAGCCATTATCAAGCAAGTAATAGAGTACAGTGAACAGCGTCATGGTGTGATGATCTTCGCTGCAACCGTGATGCATGCCAAAGAAATTACTGGCTACTTACCTGAGGGTAGTACGGCACTTATCACCGGTGATACTGATAATAACGAGCGTGATCGAATTATTAATCAATTTAAAGCCAAAAAAATAAAGTATTTGGTTAATGTATCCGTACTCACGACGGGTTTTGATGCCCCTCACGTTGATTATATTGCGATTTTACGTCCCACCGAGTCGGTCAGTTTATATCAACAGATTGTTGGTCGAGGCCTTCGTTTAAGCGAAGGAAAAAAAGACTGCTTAGTGATTGATTATGCAGGTAACGGCTTTGATTTGTTTTACCCTGAGGTCGGCAGTAAAAAAGCGCAAAGTGATAATGAGCCTGTTCAAGTGCTGTGTCCAGGCTGTGGATTTGCGAATATTTTTTGGGGTAAAACAGACAGCGAAGGCAAAGTGATTGAGCATTTTGGTAGGCGCTGCCAAGGCTTGCTGGACGATGGTGAAGAGCAAATACAGTGTGATTATCGTTTTCGTTTTAAAGAATGTGAGCAGTGTGGTGAGCAAAATGACATTGCAGCAAGGCAGTGTCAGTCTTGTGGTGCCATGATGGCAGACCCGGATGATAAACTTCGGGAAGCGCTTAATTTAAAAGATGCTTTGGTATTAAGGTGTAGTGGTTTGTCGGCACAGTTGCTCGCAAAAGGTTTACTTAAAATTAGCTACTATGATGAAGATGGAGCTAGTTGTGATGAGGTTTTTAACTTAGCAAATGACACCGGGCGATTTATTTTTAATAAGCAGTTTGGTAAACGAGCAGCACCCGGTTTTACCCCAATGAATTGGCAAAGCGCGGAGCAGGTTGTTAATTTACAACAGCAACTACTTGCACCCGATTTTGTGATTGCGCGTAAAAGTAAAAAATACGGTTGGAAAGTGGCAGAAAAGCTATTTGATTATCAGGGCAGTTTTCGTAAGGCGAATCAACTAAGTTGATCCCCTTACGAGATTGTGGGAATGGCTTATTCTTCTTCGGCCATTAAACCCCAGCCATCGCCATATCCATTATGGCCATTAGCGATGCTTTCTAAGTATTGTTCTGTTTGGCTAAGTAAGGTGTGTTCTGGCACCATCTTCACACGGGTGATTACTTCCCACACCCCTGTATCTGGGCACTTGGTTAATTCTGTTGAAGGGGCAAGCTCATCACTTGTTATCGCTTTAGCAAATTTCTCTGCTTCAGGCTTTTGTTCAAAAAGAATATAGAAATCGATAGTTTGCATACTGGTTAAATCAACACCAGCGTCAGCAATTTCAGCTAATAATTGACCGTTTTCGTCATCAGGGAAGTGCATTTAGTCGCTCGTTCATTATAAATCTAGGTATTATCCGCTATTGTAGCGAAAATAATTGTTTAACGCGTACTAATTTTAACATTTCAATTATGTCAGTGGCTATGGCACTGTGCTAGTATCTTTTTGTACTCATTTGAGATTATGACTCTTCCAAAAAAGTAAGGATATTTTTTGTATACTCGGCATTTCTTTTTTGTCTTTGTGTTTTTCTGCTTTTCATACAGCCAGCACGCAATTAGTGCCTCAACTGTTATTAAAGATTACAAAATTCAGGGGATCAGTGGTGAGCTCGAAAAAAACGTTGAGCTTTACATTAAGCAACTAATTGATGAAAAAACCTCAAAGGCATTAAAGCGTCATGCTAAAAGCCAAGTAGAAACGAGTTTAAAAGCGCTTGGTTATTATAAGCCGACTATCAAAATTAGTTTTGATAACGCACAACAGCTATTAATTGTCGATGTTGAGCGTGGTCCTGTTACTCGAATTGCAGTTATCAATGTAACCATTACAGGTGCCGGTAAAGATGACGCCGAATTTATGTCTGCCGTCAACAGCATCAAAATCAAACAAGGTGACTTTTTAAATCACGGCAAATATGAAGCCGCGAGAAAGCGCATCGAAAGCCAACTATTAGACTTAGGTTATTTTGATGCAAAATGGCATGAGCATAAATTGGCGGTATCGCTAAAAAATAATAGCGCAAAGATTATTTTTAATGTCGATACTGGGCCTCGTTATCAGTTTGGTGATATCACTATTGGTACAGAGACCCCGGCTGAAAAATACATTCGCTCGCTGGCTGAATTTAAACAAGGTCAGCCATATAAAGCGACTGACATTTCTGATTACAACCTAGCATTGTCGAGCACCCCTTATTTTGCCAGTGTTCGTGTGTATGCAGATATTGCAAAACGTAAAAATAACCAAGTGCCTGTTAATGTTGATGTATTACATAAACCAGCCAATAGCTATGAAGTGGGTGGCGGTTTTAATACTGATTTTGGCCCAAAAGTTCGCTTTAAATGGACTAAGCCATGGATAACGGAAGACGGTCATTATCTTGAAAGCAACTTAAATGTGTCAGAGAGGCAGCAAGATATTTCGCTAGGTTATACCGTCCCAGTAGACGACCCTAATGATGATCTTTGGCGTTTTTCGTTAGGCTATAAACTCGAAGATGGTGTAACAAATGACCTTTACAGTAAAATTTTAACTGGCCAATTACAGCGCCAGTGGCTAACCGAAGATGATTGGGTGCGAACCGCATTTATCCGCCGTGATTATGAAACCTACCGAATTGGAGAAGAAGAACAAAGTGCAAAAATGTTGATGCCGGGTATCAGCTACGCGAAAAAAGACACTGAGGGCGGAACGACTCCTTATGAGGGGTACCAATGGCTGCTGTCAGCTGAATTTGGGTTAGAGGACATGATGTCTTCAACTAATATCCTACGTTTACAACTGCAAAACGCATGGTTGAATACCTTCGCCGATCGTCATTTACTGTACTTAAGAGCTAATTTAGGTGCCATGCTGGTTGAAGATATTAATGACGTACCGTTATCGCTTCGTTTCTATGCGGGGGGGGATCAAAGTGTCCGTGGTTTTGCTTATGAATCTATTTCACCTGAAGATGAACAAGGTCGTTTAATTGGTGGTAAATACTTAATAAGCGGTACAATTGAGTATAACTATCAATTTGCCGAGCATTGGCGAGCAGCTTTATTTGTCGATAGTGGTACCGCAACAAATGATTTTAGCGACCGCGTCGAAGTCGGTGCTGGCTTTGGTTTTCGGTATTTAACACCGGTTGGTCCTGTACGTATCGACCATGCTTGGGGTTTAACAAAAGAAAGTAAAAGTACCCGATTAAGTATTACCATAGGGCCTGAAATCTAATGAAGATGTTAAAAAAGATAACCAAGGTTCTATTAATTACGCTGGCAAGTTTGCTAGTTATTGTGTTTTGTTTGTTATTCACCGCGCCTGGTAATCACTTTATTGCATTCACGGCGAATAAGTTAGTTGATGGCTTATCAATCAAGTTGCCATCTGGTCGTTTTTTATATAACGATGCGTTTGATGTTCACTTTGAAAATCAAAGCATCAAGTTTGATGCAAAGCAGCTAAAAATTGATTTATTTTGGTGGCGTTGTGATGGGGTTTGTCTTGATAATTTAAGCGCCCAATCGATTGATTTAAATATTAAAAATCAGGCTGCATCAACTGAGCAGAGCACTGAAACAGAACCTAATGTTGAGCAAGTCACACAAATTAGTTTACCTATGAAGGTCGTTGTTAAGCGTGTTGCAATTAATCGCTTTAATCTAGCGCACCCGAGTGCCGATGTAACAGTCAACAAACTAAACTTAAGTGCTCGCGGCGAAGCATCGGATTTAACAGTGGATACACTGACTATTGCTGATGTTGCTGTAATGCTGCACGAAACAAAAGAGCAGCCTAAATCAGCCCCATTAACTGAGTTGCCAGCATTGCCCGCAATTGATATTAGGGTCCCGATTGATGTTGAGCTAAAGCAATTTCAAATAAGTAAAGTTGCCATTACCCCTTATGGCGCAGAACAGGCTCAGCTTATTGAAAATATTGAATTGGTTGCCTCAGCCAAAGAGAGCGATATTAATCTTAAAAAGCTTGCTGCTAGCTATCAGCAATGGCAATTGCATACTAATTTAACGGCTGAGCTTTCTGGTGAAAACACTATTGAGGGGGCCGTGTCTGTAAAAAGCACTGAACATCAAGCTAATTTGTCGCTTTCAGGCCCGCTTGCGGATTTAAAGTTAAGTTTAGTAATGCAAGGAACATACCCTGCACAGTTAAAAGGGGCTGTGAATCTAAAACAAACAAATTACCCATTTGATTTAACAGGCCAGATAGCAAAGTGGCAAATTGCCACAGACACACAGCAGCTGCAATTATCGGACTTTGATTTAAAAGCCAAAGGCCATGCCGATGCTTATGCTGTCGATTTGAGTTTAGTCACGCAACTAGACGCATTACCTGCGATGACTGTGAAATCAAAATTACAGGGTAGTTTAACAAATGCAAAACTTGAGCAATTAAGCCTCAATGCTAATGACAGTAAAGCAGATATTAACGCATCTGTTGATTGGTCGAATGGGGTAAAAAGCGAATTTAAAGGGGCTTTAAGCCACTTAAAAGCCCAATATTTAACGGATGCTCTTAGTAGTGATTTATCTGGTGAATTCAATGGTTCATTTAACTTACAGGCAGGTGAGTGGCAGCTTGCGTTAGATAACACGCAATTAAATGGCTCTGTGAATCAAATTCCAGTGACTTTGTTGTCGGATTTTGAGCTTGATAGTAGCTTGCATGCAAGTTTTAAAAAACTTGAAATAAAAAGCGGTAAAAATGAAATTGCGTTATCGGGACAGGTGGATAAAGTATGGCGTGTCGACGGTAAATTGCGTTTAGATGCAAGTGATCAAGATGTTTTGCCTATGCAAGGCAAGGGCTTTGCTGATCTGAGTTTGCGTGGAGAGCGTCTTGAGCCTACTGTTGATTTAAGTTTAGTCCTGAATACCTTGAGTTATCAAGATATTCAGGTTGACGGTTTAACATTAAAAGGGCAATTTGATTACGCCGCAAACTGGCAAACGGATGTATCACTGGTGCTTGATTCCGCATCGATCGCAGAGCACAAAATTAATCAAATTGAGTTAGATGCCAGTGGCGATAAAACAGATCACCATTTAACTTTTTTACTCGATGCAGATCAAGGCAAGGCATCATTCGATGTTGACGGTAAATTTAATAAAGAAACTTGGCAAGGTGCATTAAGTCAAATTCTTGTTACTGATAATCAGGTTCGTTTTGGCACTAATAAGCCAGTTAATATTCAAGTGAATACCAAAACCTTTGACTTTAATGTAGGCGCGCATTGCTGGCAAAGCGATAACTCAAAACTATGCTTTGAGACCTTGCAGCAAACTAAACAATTAGGTCAGTTAAATGCACAGCTTGCTGCGTTATCTATTGCTGAATTTAAACACTTCTTACCCGATAACTTAAAAGTAACTGGCGATGCAAACGGGGAGTTTGTTGCTAATTGGAATAATGGCGCATTAAAAACCATCCGTGCCAATATCAAAACTCAGCAGCTAGAAGCATCTTTAATTGATGGGGCAAATGTTTATAAATTACCAGTCGAGGTTTTAGAGGTCTCGGCAATGAGTGACGCGCTAGTTGGTAAACTTAATGCCACCCTTGACTCCTCTGTGTTAGGTAAAGTGACGTCCGAGCTCAACATTGATGATATTCAAAATCAGCAGAACTTAGCGGGCGACTTGGTTATTGAGAAAATTGAGTTAACAAACTTACGGCCTTTTATTGCGTCACTTGAGCAATTAACAGGCGACATTAAAGGTCGATTAGCTATTGCAGGCACCTTGAAAGAACCATTACTCAATGGTGACTTTGATGTCGAAAAAATCAATCTTGAAGGGGCAACCTTGCCTGTATCGCTGCAAAACTCTTATGTGAACATTGCCTTTAATAATCAAAGTGCAACGCTCAAGGGGGAGCTCAAAGATGCTGAAGGAGGCGCGCTCGATTTGTCAGGTGGGATTGATTGGCAGCAAGAACTACCAGACGTTGATGTGAAGTTAAATGGTAAAGAGTTTTTTGTTCGTGCTCAGCAAGATGTTACCTTTAAGGTGTCTCCAGATTTAACTATGTCGTTGAAAGATAATGCGTTTAATCTTGATGGCCAAGTCGTCGTGCCATGGGGGCGTATCGCCATTGAAGAGCTACCAGAAGGTGCCGTGCAAGTCAGCGATGATGAAGTCATTGTTGATATTGAGCAGCAACAGTCAGAAAAAGTCCCTTTTAATTATGCTATTAACTTAAAGGTGTTGGTTGAAAATGATGTGCGCGTTGACTCGTTTGGCTTACAGTCGAAAGTTGAAGGCGACATCAACATCAGCATGGACCAAGTTACACCGATGATAGCAACGGGTGAATTGAACCTTGTTCAAGGCACCTATCGCGCTTTTGGCCAAGATTTGATAATCCGAACTGGACAAGTTGGTTTTAGCGGCTCAATTGAGAAGCCTTACCTAAATATTAAGGCAATTCGTAACCCTGATAACACCTCGAATGGTGTGATTGCAGGTATTACCTTAACAGGTAATGTTGAACAACCTTCGTTAAAAGTATTCTCAGAGCCTGCGATGGATCAAGCACAAGCATTGGCTTATTTATTAAATGGGCAACCTCTTGATGAAGGAGATAGCTCGACCGATGCGATGCTCACTCAATTATTGCTTGCCCAAGGTGTTAACCGTAGTGAAGGAATGGTTTCTAAGATTGGCGAAAGCTTTGGTTTGTCAGATGTCAGTTTAAGTTCAAGTGGTAGTGGCGATGACACTAAAGTTGAAATATCTGGCTATGTTACTCCAGGTATTCAAGTTAAATACAGTGTCGGAATTTTTGATTCATTAAGTGAAGTGGCGGTTCGGTATCAACTGCTGTCGCAACTGTATATTGAGGTGACCAGTGGCTTGAATCAAAATGTTGATATTCTTTATAAGTTTGATTGGGATTAATACCTACGCTTGTGATCAAACATCGCTTTTACTTGCTTATTTAGGTTTAAGTTAATAGGCTGAATTGTCAATTACTTAAAAGATAATAACAATGAAATTAAGTCTATTAACCTTATGCCTTGGTGCCTTCTTAGCTGCACCAATTGATGTTGATGCAAAAGAAACTAGTCAAAAACGTTCTGCTGGCGAAATCATTATGACCGCAAGTAGCAGTGAGTGGCGAGAAGTCAGTGCCGAAAACGTCATTAAATTAACCTTACCTACGGGTGCGGCTTATATCGAACTAAACGATAAACTAGCGCCCATTCACGCAAATAACATGCGACAGCTTGCCAAAGAAGGGTTTTATCAAGGCCTAAGTGTGTATCGATTTGTTGAAGGGTTTGTCGCGCAGGGCGGGGATGCTAGCGAAAGTAAACCCGTTAAAAATGCCAAAAAAGGGTTACCCGCTGAGTTTTATCTACGCACAAAGACGCCTTTAGAGATTACAGAGCTTAAAGGGCCTGATGGCTATGCCACTAAAACGGGCTTTTTAAATGGCTTTGCTGTGGCACAAAACCAAAGCCAAACCGAAACATGGCAAGTACATTGCCCAGGGGTCTTTGCCATGGCCCGCGATAATGATATCAATTCGGGTGGTACCGAATTTTATGTAACCATTGGCAATAGCCAGCGCTATTTAGACCGTAATATCACCGTGTTTGGTCGTGTTTTAGAAGGCATGGAACACTTTAATTTATTGCAGCGTACAGCCACTGAAGGTCAGACATTTAACCCCATCACCGATATGCAAGTATTAGCAGATATTAAAGACACTGATAACAGTGAATTTCGGGTGATGAAAACAGACTCAAATGCATTTAAAGCCCTTATCGAAGCACGAAAAAATCGAGTAGAAGCATGGTTTGTCGAAAGCCCTGATCACATCGATGTTTGTGCAATGCCTATCCCAACAGAACGGATTAAATAAAGCCATGACCACCTGATAGATTATTTGATACAATATCAGTCTATTGGTTAAGAAATATAAGGGTATCGGGTGGTTAACCTAGGTCCGCTGTTCGGCGAATTAAAAACGTGTTTACGCAAAGATCAATTCATCTTCAAAAAACGCCTTCATGGTATTAAAAAAATCAACGATGAAACCAAGCAAGCGAGCATAGCGCAAAAAATAGCTGAAGATATTAGCCGTTCGCAGCAATTGCGCGAGCAACGTTTGACTGCCTTACCTAAAGTGACCTACCCAGAGCAACTTCCAGTTAGCCAAAAGAAAGATGATATTAAACAGGCGATTGCCAATAACCAAGTGGTGATCATTGCCGGTGAAACAGGTTCTGGCAAAACGACGCAGATCCCAAAAATGTGTTTAGAGCTTGGCCGCGGTGTTGATGGATACATTGGCCACACGCAGCCTCGTCGGCTCGCTGCTCGAAGTGTCGCGAATCGTATTGCAGAAGAAATGCAATGCGAGCTAGGTCAACAAGTGGGTTTTAAAATTCGCTTTAGTGACCAAGTCTCTGACAATAGCTACATTAAGTTGATGACAGACGGTATTCTGCTGGCTGAAATTCAACAAGACAGATACCTAAATCAGTACGATACCATCATCATCGATGAAGCCCACGAACGTAGTCTGAATATCGATTTCATCTTAGGCTATTTAAAAAATTTACTGCCAAAACGTCCTGACTTAAAAGTTATTATTACCTCAGCAACAATTGACCCTGAGCGCTTTTCTAAACATTTTGACGATGCACCCATCATTGAAGTATCAGGTCGTACTTTTCCAGTAGAGGTTCGTTACAGACCAACTACTGAAATCAATAAAGATGAGATGGAAGCGGATGGTGACCAATTACAGGGTATTTTTGATGCCGTTGATGAGTTGTGTGATGAAGGTCCCGGCGATATTCTAATTTTCATGAACGGTGAACGAGAAATTCGCGATACCGCCGATGCGTTATCAAAGCGAAACCTCAAAGGCACCGATGTTTTACCGCTATATTCGCGTTTATCAAACGCTGAACAGAACCGAATTTTTGCGCCGCATAGCCGCCGTCATATTATTTTAGCCACCAACGTGGCTGAAACATCACTAACGGTGCCGGGTATTCGCTATGTTATCGACCCAGGTACCGCGCGTATCAGCCGTTATAGCTATCGTACCAAGGTACAACGATTACCGATTGAGCCAATTTCACAAGCTAGTGCCAATCAGCGAAAAGGCCGCTGTGGTCGTATTGAAGCGGGTATCTGTATTCGTTTATATAGCGAAGAAGACTTTATTTCGCGTCCAGAGTTTACTGATCCTGAAATTTTACGAACCAACTTAGCCTCTGTTATTTTGCAAATGCTTGGTTTAGGGCTTGGCGACATGCAACAGTTCCCGTTCGTGCAAGCGCCAGATAGCCGAAATATCAACGATGGTTTAACGCTACTTGAAGAACTCGAAGCCATTAAGCCAGCTAAACGTCATAAAAAGACTGAGCTTACTAAATCAGGCAGAAGTTTAAGCCGTTTACCGGTTGATCCACGTTTAGCGAAAATGGTGCTGACTGCCGATGGCTTAGGTGCACTGCGTGAAGTGATCATTATTGTTGCGGCATTGTCGATTCAAGATCCACGAGAGCGACCACAAGAAAAACGCGGTGCAGCGGACGAAAAGCATGGCCGCTTTGACGATCCAGATTCAGATTTTATCGCCTTTTTAAATTTATGGAATTACCTTGAAGAGCAGCAATCTGAATTGAGCAATAGCCAATTTAGAAAGTTATGCCAAAAAGACTTTTTAGCCTATATGCGGATCCGCGAATGGCAAGATATTGTTTATCAGCTATCAACGGTATGTAATGAAATGGGCATGAAGGCCACTACCAATGTTGCTGATAGCGAACGAATCCATCAATCTTTATTGAGCGGTATGCTAAGTCATATTGGTTTTAAAGATGAAAAACAAATTTATAAAGGCGCACGCAACAGCCAGTTCCATATTTTCCCAGGCTCAGGGTTATTTAAAAAGAGCCCAAAATGGATTATGTCGGCTGAGCTTGTTGAAACCAGCAAACTTTATGCGCGGATCAACGCACGCATAGACCTAAAATGGGTTGAAGGCTTTGCACAGCATTTAGTAAAGCGCAGCTACAGCGAACCGCATTGGGAGAAAAAGCCGGGTGCAGTTATCGCGTTTGAACAGCAAACCCTGTATGGCCTATTAATTGTTAATAAGCGCCGCTGTGTTTATAGCAATATTGATCCAAAAGTAAGTCGCGAGTTGTTTATTCGCTCGGCGTTGGTAGAGCAAGAGCTGGGTCAAAATGAAGGGTTTTTACACTATAACCAAGAGTTAATTGAAGATATTCAGGTTCTTGAAAATAAATCTCGCCGCCGTGATATCTTAGTTGATGAACAAACCTTATTTGAATTCTACGACAAGAAAATTCCGCAAGACGTAAATAATCGTGCCGCGTTTAATAAGTGGTGGAAGGGACAAAAACAAAAAGATAAGCGCTTTTTGCACATGTCTCGAGAAGAATTAATGCAGCATGGTGCCGATCATGTCACTGAGTTTGATTACCCAGATACTTGGCAGCAAGAGAACTTGTTGTTACCACTGGCTTATCACTTTGATCCAGGGCAAGCCGTTGATGGTGTTGCGGTACAAATTCCGGTAGCACTGTTAAACCAAGTGCAAGAAACTGGCTTTGATTGGCATATTCCTGCATTTAGACATGAATTAATTTGTGCGCTTATCAAGTCGCTACCAAAAACAATTCGTCGCAACTTTGTGCCTGCGCCAAACTACGCCGATGCGGTACTCGCTGCAATTGAGCCGATGCAAGGTAACCTAATTGATGCAATTAGCACGCGCTTATTACGTATGACAGGTGTGCGTGTTGAGCCAGATGCATGGGATTTATCAACCCTTGCTCCGCATTTACGCTTACAGTTTGAAGTACGCGATGAACACGATAAGTTACTCGCTCGCGGTTTAAATTTATCTAAACTAAAAGCCCAGTTACAAGGTAAGGTAACGGATACCTTATCGAAAGTAGCCGAAAAGGGCATAGAGAAAGCTGATTTGACCGAGTGGAGTTTTGGTGAGTTACCAAGTTCTTACGTGAAAAAGCAAGGTCAATACGAAATTAAAGCGTTTCCAGCGCTGGTGGATAAAAAAGACTCAGCAGCGGTTGAGTTATTTGATAATGAACACAAAGCTCAGCAGGCGCACCAACAAGGTTTACGTCGCCTAGTCTTATTAAATGTGCCATCACCAATTAAGTATTTACAGCAAAATTTACCGAATAAATCTAAATTAGGTTTGTACTTTAATCCGTTTGGTAAGGTCAATGACTTAATTGATGACTGTATCGCTGCAGCCGTCGATAGCCTACTAACTAAATATGGCAACATCCGCACTGCAGATGCGTTTGAAAAAGCGAAAGAGCAAATTCGTGGTGAGCTTGGTGACACGGTGGTTGAGATTGCCACCCAAGTAGAGCAAGTGTTAAGTATTGCACATGGCTTAAATAAACGGATGAAAGGACGCGTTGATCTAACCATGATAACAGCGCACGGTGATATTAAATCACAGTTACAAAGCTTAGTGTTCAAAGGCTTTGTTAGCCAGCATGGGGCAGCAAAGATGACGGATTTAATTCGTTACTTAAAAGCCATTGAACGCCGCTTAGAAAAGCTACCTGTTGACCCTAACCGCGATAGGTTGTGTGTACTTGAGCTTGAAAAAGTAGCCGAGCAATATCAAAAACTAGCGAACAAAATCCCTAAGGGAATGCCAATTCCTGAAGAGATCAGTGCGATATTTTGGATGCAACAGGAGTTACGTGTTTCTTTATTTGCACAAACACTAGGGACACCTTATCCTGTATCTGCTAAACGTGTTTTAAACGCAATTAAAGAATCTGAGTTATAATACTAAGGAATGAGCAATGGAGGTGTAACCTCCTTGCTTGACGCTAAAAACACAGATGCTAAAAGGAGGTTATGTGGGCATTGAAAAGGAAAGACCAATCTCAGTTCCTGAACGGGCGGTAAATCGACCGCGATCAACTATTTTGGTCGTCGATGATGAATATTTTAATTTTGAAATGCTCAAAGCAAGCCTTGGAAATGAGTTTTCGTTAAGTTATGCAAACTCAGGCGCATCGTGTTTAACGTCTGCCATTGCAGAGTTGCCAGATGCCATACTACTCGATGTTTGTATGCCAGGCTTAGATGGCTATGATACGTGCCGATTACTAAAAAACACCCCAGAAACTGCGCAAATTCCTGTTGTCATGGTGTCTGGTCTTGAAACCGAGCTTGAACAAAAAGCGGGGTTTGATGCCGGTTGCGACGCCTATGTAGTGAAGCCTTTTTCTGTTAAAACATTAATAGAGAAAATAAAAACACTGGTATAGGAGGCCATATGTTTCATGAGGAGAAACGCGATTTTCGCCGCATGCAAATTCATACCCCTGCAAAACTGATACCATTAGATGCAGTTAATGGCGAAGAAATTCAGGTTACGTGTACTGACTTAAGTGCAACAGGGCTGGCAATACACCTTGATGAAGTTTTAGAAATAGGCAGTCTTTATCGGGTGCTAATTGCTTCGACTAGCACGGCGATTACTTCATTTGATGCAACAGCCCGTGTAATTCGGGCAACCAAGGAGCAAGATGGCTCCTTGAGTGCCGGTTTAGAAATTGTAAATTTTAACTAGTAAACCTTACAGATCAGGCCTTTCAGATAAAAGCCTTCTGGATAGCTGCCAGCAATTGGGTGGTCGGCAGCTTGGTTCAGTCGTTCCATAATTAATAAGTCTTTACCTGCATCAAGGGCTGCATCCGCAACCACTTTTTGAAATAAATTTTGTTCCATTAATCCAGAGCACGAGAAGGTAAGTAAAGTGCCACCTGGTTTTAAGATTTGCATCGCAATCATATTAATATCTTTATAACCACGACATGCACCGGTTAGTTGCGCTTTGTTGTCAGCAAATTTTGGTGGATCCATAACGATAGTATCAAATTGCACACCTTCATCACGGTATTGGCGCAATAACTTAAAGACATCTTGTTTCACGAAATCAACTTTAGATAAATCAAGGTTGTTATGCTCAACGTTACGCTTAGCCGTATCAAGTGCTGGCTGTGATACATCGACGTTAGTAACGTGTTTACAACCACCACGCAAAGCATAAAGCGAGAAAGTACCTGTGTAGCTAAAGCAATTTAATACTGTTTTGTCTTTCACAAAGCGCTCAAGGGCTGCACGGCTATCACGTTGGTCTAAGTAAAAACCTGTTTTGTGGCCTTCTAGAATGTCTACTTCGAGTTTTAAGCCATTTTCTTCAATGATGACTGGCTCAGTTGGTTCCTTGCCCCAAAGTATTCCCTTGATTGGCTCAAGGCCTTCTTTAGTGCGTACATCAACGTCTGAACGTTCATAAATATCGCAGCCTGGAAAAATAGTCATCAGTGCAGCAACAATTTCACCTTTATGGCGCTCTGCACCGGCACTAAGTAGTTGGCACACCAATACATTATCAAATTTATCGATAGTGATGCCTGGCAAGTAGTCAGACTCAGCAGCGCTTAAACGAAAACCCGTTAAACCGCCTTCGCTGATCACCTGTTCACGCGCAGCATAGGCACGGCGTAAACGTTTTTCAAAAAATGCTTGGTCAATAACTTCGTTTTGATCGAAGCTCCATACGCGAGCGCGAATTTGCGATTGCGGGCTGTAAGCTGCAATCGCTAAAAACTTACCGTCATTGTCATAGATAGTGACAGTGTCACCTAGTCCTGGCTTACCTTTTACTTTTTTAATGGCTTTAGAGAACACCCAAGGGTGTTTTCTTTTTAATGATTTTTCTCGTCCAGCTTGCAGGTAAATAGCAGATGACATAGGGATTCTCGCGTCAAACAAAAGGGGGGCATAGTTTAATGAAGCACTGGCAAACATACAATGAATGTTTTGAACAAATCCAGTAAGCACGCTAAAGTAAGCATAATTTCAATCAGTAAATGGTGATAGCCAGTATATGCAGCCAAAAATAGACTTTGCAGCGTTAGAAACTCAATGTCGAGACTTTATTTTGTCTTTACTCCATGCCGATGTCGCACACGATATTAGTCATATCGAACGAGTAGTGAGGGTTGCAAAACAATTGTGTATTGCCGAGCAGGCAGAAATGGCCGTGGTGTTACCCGCAGCTTGGTTACATGATTGTGTTGCAGTTGCAAAGAACCACCCAGATCGGGCAAAAGCATCGACCATGGCCGCAGACAAAGCGCTAAGTTTTTTAGCCTCAATTAATTATCCTGAGCAGTATTTTAGTGCTATTCATCATGCTATTGCCGCACATAGCTTTAGTGCCAATATCAAAGTACAAAGTGTCGAAGCGCAAATTGTGCAAGATGCAGACCGAATGGATGCATTAGGTGCAATCGGGGTGAGCCGCTGCATGAAAGTAGGGGGCTCAATTGGTCGTTATCTGTATCATAAAGACGATCCATTTTGCTTAAACCGCGAACCTGACGATACAAAATACACCCTCGATCATTTCTTCATTAAGCTGTTACACATTAGCGAGAGTATGAACACGCCATCGGCAAAAGATGAGGCTAAACGACGCACAGCTTACATGCTCGAATTTTTAGAGCAGTTAAAAACCGAAATTGGTGAGTAACATGGCTATTCCATCTTTATGTGGTGTTGATCATTGCCACTTAAATGTTGATGATTTATCGGCTGCGCTAAAGTGGTATCAACAAGTACTTGGTTTTAATGTGATACCGGAACTTGCATTTTGGGATGAAGGAAAAGGCCCTTTAACCTTAGAAGATCAAGCAAAAACAATTCGTTTGGCACTGTTTGAAGCTGACGGTAGAAGCAAAGGTATTGCTTTTGGCGCAAATGCAACACAGTTTTTAGCATGGCTTGAGCATCTAGCTCAGCTTGATATTAAAACTGTTGTTGCCGATCATGGTGTTACTTACTCAATGTACTTTAAAGATTGTGCTGGTAACAGCCATGAAATAACCTCTCATGATTATGAAGCTATAAAATCAGCTCTTACCTAAAGGTTTTAATAAATGCACTTTTCATAGTGTATTTTAACCTTCATGCCACTTCGCCTTATAAAAATCAAGCAATACATTTTTCACTATCCTTCATACGGCTTTTTCACTCATTTTTACGTTGTTATTAACTTTCAATTAGTTTCATTTTCATTCGATTTTTTTTCATTTTATGTTTTTTATTTGCGATTCTTTCGTTTTTGAACCTTAATTACTCGGTGGTTTATATTTTTTGGTTCTTTATTGCTACTAAAGGATAAGTCCACAGAATCTAGAAATTAACTTTTATCACTTACAGGAGCTAGCATGAGAAAAATGACAATAAAATTGGCAGTAGTCGGTATGTTGAGTAGTTGGAGTGCCCAAGCTAATACGGTTGAAGACAGGGCCGCGTCGATTTGGTTTAACTTTAATGATGTAGGTCGCGGTAACACGATCATGCAGGATGTGTATGTGCCTAGCAATGGACTTACTAAGTACACCTACTATTCAGTGCTTAACTGGAATGCGGGCATGGAAGGCGGGGGCTATGCGGGCATACAAGATCATCCTGATGGCCGCAATTACATATTTTCCATATGGGATCCGCGCAACTCTTCAGAGCCAATTGTAGCCAGTTATCTTGGCCATGGTACTGAATCTGAAAATTTTGGCGGTGAAGGAACAGGGTTAAAAACATGGAACTTTGATTTAGGCTGGCAAGCTGACCGTTGGTATACCTTAGTGGCAAAAGCGTGGCCGGTGGGCTCGCATACTCATTTTGGTTATTGGGTGCATGATCAGGCTGCTGGAGAATGGTCGCACTTGGTGACCATGGATTACCCTGTAGCTGATGTTCGTTTTGAAACGACAACCGGATCATTTGTTGAAGATTGGTGGTATAGCGGCGTGAACGCAAGAACCGTGAGGCTCAAAAATGGCCATAAAAAGCTCGATAATGGTGGCTGGATTGGCTTTGATTCAGCAAGTTTTAGTGTTGTACAGCACCAACCAAAACGTAATTACGACGATAATTATGATGCAAGCGCAAACCCAAGTTATTTTACTATGACAACTGGCGGGACAACCTCACCTACGTTAAGTATTAGCAATCAAACCTGCACAGATGCATATGGTAACTTGACATCATTTTGCGGGAGAAATTCACTTTCTCCGTTAACCAGAAACAATGTAGCGGATACTCCCAATCAACCTAATATTGAATTCACCATCACTGATGCCACTACGCGAAGCGTAAGTTGGCAAGTGCCGCTAACGAGCACACCTCAATTTAGCTATTCTGTGATGATAAACAACGTACTCGTTGCATCAGCAAGCCTGCCAGAAAAGCGCCAAGTAGATATTATTGCAAGTGAAAATGACAACGTTATCATTACCCTCGAAGATATTTTCGGTCGAACAGTTTCGCACTCAGCGACCGTCACGATTGATAATACGTCAGCACAACACTACCTGATCGACAGCGCCACATTGACGGTAAGTTCTAACTCGCAATCAGAGCCTTATCATGAATTGGCAAACGCATTTGATGGAGACAAAACCACGCTGTGGCACACCAGTTGGTCAACTCCACAAGTGCCTAGTTACCCTCACGATGTCATCATTGATCTTGGTAAACACTATGAGTTGTCAGAGCTTCATTATACGCCACGCGCTGTGGGCGAAAATGGATCAATTGCAGACTATGAAGTGTATGTAAGTCATGATGGTGTAACCTATGATGAATTAGTTGCTGCGGGTACTTGGGATGCCAGCAAACAAGGCAAAGTGGTTGCACTTAATAATACGCAAACGCGCTTTATAAAATTGGTTGGCTTGTCAGAAGTAAACGCGAATGTATGGGCTAGTGCGGCAGAGATTGAGCTATATCACACAGGAAAACTTGATAGTTCGAGCTTTGTTGTGAGTAGCGACTCGCAGGCAGAGCTTGGAGAAGAAATTATCTACGCCTTTGATAATAATCCAGCCACCATTTGGCACACGAATTGGTCTGACAGCACAGTGCCTGAGTACCCTCACTCGGTTGATATAGATTTAGGTTACTCGCAAAGCTTTTCAAAAATCACCTATCTACCAAGAACCATTGGCGTAAACGGCACTATTGCAGACTATGAGGTGTATGTGAGTGACGATGGTATCAACTTTGGCTCACCCATCGCTGTTGGTACATGGGCTGCGAATACACAAATCAAGCAAACACAGTTTGCACCTGTTACTGCACGGTATATTCGTTTAGTCGCACAAAGTGAAATTAATGGTCGCATTTGGGCAAGTGCAGCAGAGATTGCTGTTTATAAGTAATTGAAACCATATAAGAGATAAGGGCTCAAAAGAGCCCTTATCCAACATTTTAATTTATGTTAACTCCTTGCAGAGTAAAGCTATATTCATACTCTGAGGCTGTCAGCGTGTATTCTGGCAGTGCTGTTGTATGCCAACTGTTAACGCCGCCAACACCCATTTGCCCATAATCAATATTCAGTGAAACGAGTGGACGAGGCTGAAGTTCACCGGAATGTGTTTGGCTTCGTCGCATGCCGGGGTCTAGATCACTGATCCTGTAGTGTAAAGCACTCATACCAAAATGAGGTGCACCAGTAATTTTTAATCCTACACCTTGTTGATTGGTCAAGTGAAGCCAGCGTACTTGCGTTTTATAGCCACTTTCTTGCGGTCTGATGTAAGGGTGATATTGCTGTGACACTTTAGAGTGATATAAACCAACATGTGCTGCGGTATGTCGATCACGATAATTTTCCTGTGGTCCACGGCCAAAGTAGGTAATATTGTTAAGCTCGGCAAATAATTCCAAGTTCATACCGACGCGAGGGATCATAGGCATGTCTTGCATAGATGAACTGAACTTGTAATCGACCTTTACTTTGCCATCAGCTGTGATGATATAAATAATATTTAATTTTCCAGAAACATCTGGCACATCAAACTCAGTGGTAACAACAACTTGGTTTTCAGCTTCTACTAAAGTGAATTTTGTACGCTGTTGACGCTCTGAGGCGTATTTCCAAACCCTTAACTTATCTTGCCAATTTCCGCCGAAGTCATTATCAGTAGGAGCGCGCCAAAAGTTGGCTCTGGCAGGTGTTTTAATTAATTCAACCTCGTTAAAGCGATAGCCTGTTAACTCTGCTCGCGCGTGATTAAATCTTACTACAAAGTTATTACCAATAATCTCGCTATCGGTAACGGTTCGATAAACATTGAGTTTTCTTAAATCAGTTTGTTGTTCTTTCGCACGTGCTGTTTGTACTAAAAATTGCTCTTTTGCGATTTCAAAACTTTTTCCTATCAGTGGCTCATCAAGCCGCGTCACCACACTTATATTCAAAAATACTTCATCATCGATTTCTTTTGGAATTGAATAGTTAAGTGTGAAGTTAGCGGATTGCTGTGGTGGTATTTCAAGTTTATTGATGCGGCCTTCTTTAAACACCTTACCATTGCTCATCAATTGCCAATTTAAACGGTAATGGTTGAGGTTTTTGAAAAAGTTTTCATTAAATACAGTTAACTCTTTGTCATTGACAGAAAACAAAACAGATTGATGAACTTTTTTAATTTCATATAGAGCAGGTTCCGGTGTGCGATCAGGTAAAACAATACCATTTAAAAGAAAATTACCATCTGAAGGAGTGCCTGGAACACCAAAATCCCCACCGTAAGCATAGATAGTTTTGCCTTCAGAGGTGGTGGTTTGTATACCTTGATCAACCCAGTCCCAGATAAAGCCACCTTGTAACTTGTCGTACTTACGTATTTGATGCCAAAAGTCAGCAAAGTTACCCACACTATTGCCCATCGCATGCGCATACTCACTCATGATCATACTGCGCTCAGGATTTGATTCGGCATACTCTTTTAGATATTGCGGAGTAGGGTATTGGGGTACATAGAGATCGGTATTCCATTCAAAAACAGCGCGTTCGTACTGGATAGGACGAGATGGGTCGCGAGATCTTACCCAGTCATAACCATGATAAAAATTGTAGCCATTACCTGCTTCATTGCCAAGTGACCAAATAATTACTGAAGGATGGTTTTTTGAACGTTCGACCATGGCCGAAATTCGTGCAAGATGGGCTTTTTTCCAGTCGGGGTTATTTCCTAATGTGTGGCCCTTTGCCAAATTATAATACATGCCATGTGATTCAATATTGGCTTCATCAACCACATAAATGCCGTATTTATCGCATAATTCGTACCAGTAAGGATCGTTAGGATAGTGAGCGAGTCTCACGGCATTAATATTGAATTGCTTGAATAGTTTTATATCCAATTCCATGCTTTCTCGTGAAACGGCATGCCCTGTAATAGGGTCATGCTCATGCCGGTTGACCCCTTTGATCAAAATAGCTTGGCCGTTAATAAGCAGTTGGCCATTTTTAATTTCTGAGGTTCTAAAGCCAATCTTTTTCTTAACGTATTGACTTAACAGCTTCTTATTATCAAAAAGTGATATGCTTAATTCGTAAAGAGTGGGCGATTCAGCAGACCAGGCTTTTATATTTTTAAATTGTTTGTTGAATTGAACTGTTTGGCTGAGCTCTTTTTTGGCTAAAGTTTGCTGGGTTTCGAAAATGATTTCATGGTTAGGATTTTTGAGCTGAATTTGCAGTGTCTGCTCTTTATTTGATGGGCTTAAATCAACAGCAAGGTTTAGATTTCCATCTTTGTAGTTATTAACTAAGCCGGCATTTACAAACACATCTTCAATATAATCTTTAGGTGTATAGTACAGGTATACATCACGCTGAATGCCGGAGATCCGCCAAAAATCTTGAGCCTCTAAATAACTACCATCGCTCCAGCGAAACACCTGAACTGCCAGTGTATTTGACCCTGACTTTACATAATCAGAAATATCAAATTCTGCAGCGGTTTTACTTCCTTGGCTATAGCCTATCTTATGTCCATTTACCCAAAGGTAGAACGCTGATTTAACGGCGCCAAAATGTAGAATTACTCGCTTATCAGTCCACAGTTCATCTAAATTAAATGTTCTACGGTAATGGCCAATTGGGTTGTCGTGTTGTTGAATAAAAGGCGGGTTTTTCGCAAAAGCGTAGGGGTGGTTAACGTATATAGCACGATCATAACCTTGCAACTCCCAATTTCCTGGCACTTTGATTGTTGACCAATCACTATCATTAAAAGTAGGGCTCTCAAAGTCTTTCAATCTTGATGCGGGGTTCTTAGATAAATGAAAACGCCAGATACCATTTAAATTCAAATAGTTTTGCGCTTGATCTGGCGCTTGTAAATTTGCAACGGTGTAGGGAAAAATGCTTGCCCTAGCGGGTAATTTATTTATTCCGACAACTTTTGGATTTTCCCAATCATTGCTAAGTGCTGCAAAGGCACAGTTAGACCAAAGACAGACGATTAACATTCGTTTGATTAAACTAACACGGTTATTTATTAAGTTAATCATAAATTGATTTACCTTAATTTGTTTCATAATATTTCAAATTAGATTATCAGCCTTTCAAAATATTTCAAATTCACTTTGTTGTTTTATTTGTAAAAATTAAAAAGAATCATGTTGAAGTTGAAAGTCCAACTCTTGTCAGTCAAAAATGGCTGCTTCAGCTGATAATAGATTCAATTTTGTTACTTTATGCTTATCCTGCTTCTGGTGAGGTACCTTACTTACGTAGTTCCTTTTTCGAAGACTTTCGATTTAAGTCCAAATATTTTCCCTTTAGTTCCATATTGATTGAGTGTTGATTTTTAACTAGTTTTTTATCTAGCGATAAAAATGCGACTATCAAATTAAAAGAAAATGAAAGTTTTATTGCGTTTTCTATTGATTTTTTTCTTTCGAAAGGTGTAAATTAATTGTTATACATCTACAGATGTTCTTTCATGGAATAACTAATTCGGAGAAGTGCAATGGTAAATTACAATAAGAAGTACCTAAGCTTGCTCATAGGTTCGATACTTTCGACCTCCTCAGCAGTCGCATTAGCGGCAAATGAGCAAGACCCACAACTAAAAGAGACTGACGATGATGCTGTTGAGGTAATTGAAGTTCGCGGTATTCGTAACAGTTTGAAAGAATCTTTATTTATTAAGCAAAACTCAATACAGGTTGTTGATGCAATTGTTGCTGAAGATATCGGTAAGTTCCCTGACCAAAACGTAGCCGAAGCATTACAACGCATTTCGGGTATTACGATTACGCGTAATGCCGGAGAAGGGCAAAATGTCACAGTGCGTGGTTTAGGTGGGGACTATAACATTACAACCATAAATGGCCGACGTATGGCTTCAGAGCATAGCAGCCGTGACTTTAATTACGACTTGATTGCAGCTGAGCTGTTAGGTGGCGTTGAAGTATATAAGTCTCCCGTTGCACACACTCAAGAAGGGGGAATTGGATCTGTTATCAATATCAAAACACGTAGACCGATGGATTTTGATGGCTTCACGGCATCAGGTTCTATAAAAGGTATTTACGAAGATCGAACCGAAGATGTAACACCTCAAGCTTCATTTCTATTAAGCGACACGTTTTTCGACGACACATTTGGTGCCCTTTTCACTGCAGTTTATTCTGAGCGAACTTTAAGGATCGACAGTTATGAAGGTGAAGGCTTTTGGAATGAAACAACGGAGTCAGATATTACGGTTCGCCAAGATGTGAATGGTGATGGGGCATTTGATCCGTTAGTTGATAACGAGTGGGGCTCAATCATACCGGGCTATATGCGTTATGGTAACCAAGAAGATACTCGTGAGCGTATTGGCGGAAGTTTAGCGTTACAATGGATCCCGAACTCTGACTTTGAAATGAATTTTGATAGCATTTATTCATCATATAAAACGGATGCAACAGAGTCGCAAATTTCGTTTGTTACATATGATGAAAGTTGGACCGAAGGCATACCTGGCGTTAAAGATGTTGGTTTTAATGATGAGGGTTTAGTTAATAAAATGACTTTATTTGGTACTGGAGCGATGGCTGAAATACTTAATGTATCGTCGCCTCGAGTTACCGAAACGTATCAAGTTGGTGTGAATGCAAAATGGTTTGTTGCTGATAACTTTAGTGTTGCATTCGATGTTGCGCATTCGAGTTCAGAAAATAAAAATGATGGTCACAATAGATATATTGTAGCACGTGGTTTTGTTGATGAAATTATGCTGGATAAATCAGGTAATAACCTTTTACCTGATGTATCAATTTCTCCTAACTTAACTGCGAACTCTCCTTTTGGCGCCCACTACAGCTATAACAGTGGAACAGGTGTTAAAGATGTCGTAAATGAACTTCGTATTGACGCACAGTGGATGCCAAATGTTGATTGGATCAAATCAATCGATTTTGGTTTAAATATTGGCGATCAAACGAAGACCACAAATGTTAATTCGTCAGAAAATGCCAGTGCATTTAGTAATGCTGGAGCGCAACTTGATTCTGAACGTTATGATCACTTCAGCGTAGATTACTCATCAGTTGAAAATATTAACGGCTTTGACCTATTTAGACTCCCTGAAAGTGTGTTAATTGATGGTGACTTTGAGAACTTCTTTAAAGGTGAACCCGGTCAGCACCCTAATCCGTGGCCTCGTTTTGACTACGATGAGTTATTCGCATTTTATGAATCTATTAGTCCGGAAGCTGCTAATCAGTTAATTAAAGCGCTTCCGCGCCCTAAAGACTCATATGAAGTAAATGAGCAAACCAATGCAATTTACGCATCCGTGAATATAGAAGACAAAGTTTTTGGCTTTCCTTATGCTTTAAATTTAGGTGTTCGGGCTATTGAAACAACTGTAGGTAGCCAAGGTTATTCACTTAATTTAGACAAAGTTGTATTTGTTCCTGATAAACAAGGTAATCCAAGCTACGAAGGTAAAGTTGAAGATTATCAGGATATTGTGGAATTTGAGGATACGTATACGGATGTATTACCAAGTTTAAATCTAAAACTAAATTTGACAGATACTTTATTACTTAGAACAACAGCTTCAAAAGCAATTACTCGCCCAAGTATCCAATCACTCAAGGCTTGGAGTTACATCAACTTCAATAAAATGGAATATCACGCCTCAAATCCTGGACTCGAACCGCTTCGTGCTAATCAAGCAGATTTAGCTCTTGAGTGGTATTTTTCTGAGAATGGTGCACTCACTGCTGTTTATTTTTATAAAGATATCGAGTCATTTGTCATAAATGGTGAAAATGGATCAATTGATATCAATGGAGAAACCTTCAAAGTACAGTCATCTATCAATGGTGACGGTGGAGGTACCATTGAAGGTTATGAGATTGCCTATCAGCATGCCTTTACGGAATTACTACCAGCGCCATTTAATAATTTAGGGGTGCAACTTAACTACACCTATGTTGACTCAGGGTATGATCAGGTTCCTCAAGATCATCCTGAATACGACTTTAGAAGCCTTGGCCTTCCTTATCAAGGAATGTCCGAGCATTCTTATAACGCAGTCGTGTACTACGAGACGGATGACTTTCAATTACGCTTTGCCTATAACTGGCGCGATGAATATGTTGCAAATGCAGATGCATGGGGCGGCCCGCAGTGGGTTGCAGACTATGGCCAGTTAGACTTCAGTGCTAGTTACGATATTACTGAATCAATCAATTTAAATGTTTCAGGTAATAACTTAACCAATGAACGTGGCTGGCATTATATCTCTCGCTCTGATCAGGTTCATAAACTTGATAGCGCTGGGCGCCTATTTACCTTTGGGGTTAATGTCAGGTTTTAATAGCAGTAGATAAATTCACGGCAATAGTTGTATTGCCTAATTTAAAAAGAATAAATATAAGTGAGTAAATTTATGAGCTTCACAAATAAATTATCTGTGCTCAGTATTGCGGTAATAACAGCAACACTGTTCGGTTGCGGGACCGAAGAGCCTGAAGGCTCAGTTGGATCTACAGGAAAGCAAGTTGTTGCAACCCCGGGATCGATTGATCGAGCCCCTTCAGTATGGTTGCGCTTTAATGATAACGCGGCTGGGGACATCATCATGCAAGATGTGTATATTCCGGCAAAAGGTTTAACACCATATACATACTATTCGGTTCTAAATTGGAACGCAGGTATGGAAGGGGGCGGTTATGCTGGCATACAAGATCATCCCGATGGCCGTAATTTTATATTTTCTTTGTGGGATCCTTCAAATGGTGAACTTATCACTGCACCATATCAAGGTGCAGGTACTAAAGTAGAGAACTTTGGTGGCGAAGGTACAGGGTTAAAATCATGGAATTTTGAACTTGGATGGCAGCCTGATCATTGGTATACGCTGGTGGCTAAAGTTTGGCAAAAAGATGGCCATACGCAATTTGGCTATTGGTCAATGGATAAAGAAACGGGTATTTGGACACATATAGTCACCATGGATTACCCAGTTGAAAATGTCTACTTTAATAGCAATACAGGCTCGTTTGTAGAGGATTGGCTGGGGACGGGCGATCAAACCCGCACTGCATTATTTACCGCTGGTCATAAACGTCAGTTGGATGGTTCTTGGGCTGGGTTTACTAAAGCAGATTTTAATGTCATTCAAGAGGAAGCAACTGCAGCATACAATGAAAGCTATGATGCGACATCAACAAGTGAATATTATCGGATGAGCTCTGGCGGCAGTATTTCTCCTGATGAAATTGAAGCAGCAGATGTTTTATCTCGTCCTTATTCTTCTTTCTCACCGCAAAATAGCCCTTTGGCAGCAACGATTGACTCTATTGATACTCAAAGTATTAGTTGGTCAATTCCGGCAACATCTACGCCTATGTACAAATACACGGTTATCGTCAATGGTGAGGTAGTTAGTAGCGGGCAAGATTTATCAGCGCGTGAAGCAAGTTTCAGCGCGATTGCGACAGATGCTGTCGTTGAGTTACAACTTGAAAACATTCTTGGCAAAGTTACTAGTTATACAGGCACTGCAGCGGCTGGACTTACAAATAATGATGATACAGTACTTTTTGATACTGAATCAGAGCCTTTAATTAGTGGTGAAGCTATGACAATTGACGCAATGAGTAAAGGAGAAACGCGTCTGTATGAGGTCATGGCTATAGATTCTGCAAATAAACTAACCGTAGAACTAAGTGGTAATGCTGGTGATGCAGATATTTATGTCACTGCAAAAGAAGCTGCTAACCCTGATAATGCAGAATGTATCGGCTATGGTGGCACGAGCAATGAAACTTGCATCGTTGCTGTAAATGTACGTAAAGAGACGCCTTATACAATCCTTGTTGTTGCACGCTCTGATGTTGAGGGTTTGAGTTTAACTGCTACACATGATGGCGAAGAAAATGGCATGCTAAATAGTGCTAATTTTGTAGTCACGGGCAACACACCTGCACAACCGGGTAATGACTTAAAATATGCCTTTGATGGCGATGATTCAACCATGTGGCACACCTCTTGGGGTGATGATATGCAAGAGTATCCTCATGAAGTTGTTATCGATTTAGGCGAAACAGTTGATGTAAATCGCTTTGAATACACGCCACGCCAAGACGGCGGACGCAACGGAACGATTGTTAGCTTTGAAATTTATGTTTCAGAGTCGTCAGTTGATTATGGTGAAAAGGTTCATTCAGGTAACTGGGCTGATAACACTAACTTGAAGCTAGAAGTTTTTGGCCCAGTAACAGGTCGATTTGTTAAATTTATCGCTTTAGAAGAGCGTGGTGGTGGTGCATGGGCTTCAGCTGCTGAACTGCGAGTAGGCATTGATGATGGCAACGTATATGAACCTATTGATGGCTCAGGCACAGGTGATGAAGATGAACCTGTTGAAGAGCCTGCTACTGAAGCGGTCGAAGTAAATAGTACGCTTTTAGATAATACGACATTTAGCTACTCATCAACATCTCCTGCACAACCAGGCAATGAGTTAGCGCTTGCTTTTGATGGCCAAGATGACACGCATTGGCATACCAATTGGGATGATACATCCGTTGTTTATCCACATGAGGTGGTCATTGACTTAGGTGAGAATTATGCTGTCAATCGCTTTGATTATGCGCCACGAGATGGTGGCGGTAATGGTACAGTTGTGCAGTATGAGTTATATGTAAGCGAAGATGAGCAGGCTTTTGCTGACGAACCTGTATCAAGTGGCAGCTTTGCTGATAATGGCGATGTTAAAACGGTTACGTTTAATGATGTAACAGGTCGTTTTGTTAAGTTTGTTGCACTCGCAGAACGCGGTGGTAACCCTTGGGCGGCAGCAAGAGAATTAAATGTGGGAGTTAATTTAACTCAAGCAATTGATATGAGCACAGTTTCTGCAACATCAAGTTCTGCTGCTGAGGTTGGAAATGAACTTGAGCTTGCATTCGATGGTGATATTGACACGCACTGGCACACCTCATGGAGTGACAGTTCAGTTACTTACCCACACGACGTTGTTATTGATTTAGGGCAGTCTTATGAGGTTGCTCAATTTGACTACACGCCTCGCCCAGGTGGCGGTAATGGTACTGTAGTTAAATATGAAGTGTACGTAAGTGAAACAGCAACTGAATTTGGTGAGCCTGTTGCACAAGGTGAATGGGCTTCAAATGGTGATGTAAAATCAGCCATTCTTCCAGCGACAAATGGGCGTTACGTTAAATTTGTTGCTCTTGAGGAGCAAGGTGGTGGTGCTTGGGCATCTGCGGCAGAGTTCTCTGTTCGTATAAATCCATAAACTGTTTTAAGGAGCACTATTCGTTATTACGGATAGTGCTTTTTTGTGGGAAAGAAAATGAACAATCACAGAATAAAAACGGCTGTTTTATCGCTTTTTTTGACCTCCTTGGTCGCATGTGGAAATCAGCAGTTACAGTTACAGTTAGAAGATAAGAAGATAGAAACAACGCTCAGTATTCCAGTGGCAGGAAACAGTTGGATTGATAATAATGTTGAGCTGTCAGATAAGCTGATAGACAAGAGTGGTGTGACCCATTGGTTTGCTGAACAAGGCAGTTTAAGCACTTATTTTTACACATCTAAAACAGGTGAGTTAGCCGTTTCTTTGCAAACCTTTGTGAAAGACAAACCTGCAACAATTGAAGTTTCGATAGCAGGGCAAAGCAAAATTGTAACAGTAAAAAATAATCAACCAATGAGCGTACCTGTTGGTACATTTAACCTTGATGAATTAGGTTATCAAAAGTTAACCATCACGGGATTAGAGCAAGCAGAAACGCTTTTACCAGCCATAAGTGAGATTAAAATCGGTGGTGAAGTGGCTTTAGGTAAAGTTAGTTATGTTAAAGATGACTTTTACTGGGGACGTCGAGGCCCTTCGGTTCACTTGCAATACTCGTTGCCTTCTCAAACGATGAATTACCCGTGGTTTTATAGTGAAATAGAAGTGCCAAAAGGAGCCGATGCAATAGGCTCGTATTACATGGCGAATGGTTTTGATGGGGGCTATTTTGGTATACAAGTAAACTCTGATAGTGAGCGCAGAGTGTTATTCTCTATTTGGAGTCCATTTTCAACAGATGATCCTTCATTAATTCCACCTGAGTACCGAATACAGACCTTAAAGCATGGTAAAAATGTGCATGTAGGTAAATTTGGCAATGAAGGCTCTGGCGGACAAAGCTATAAGCGATACGATTGGAAAGCTGACACGCGATATGGTTTTCTAACTCACATTAGGCCAGTTGAAGGAACTGAAAGTACTGATTTTACAGCATACTTTTATGATCCTATGGTTGAAAAATGGCAGTTAATTGCAAGTTTCAGGCGCCCAAAGACGAGTATATATCATCAAGGCACCTATTCATTTTTAGAGAACTTCATACCTGGGGCAGGGCAATTTGAACGTCGTGCAATTTATACAAACCAATGGGCTAAACCTGAGCGAGGGGAATGGCAAGAAGTGACCCAAGCTAAATTTACTTACGATGCCACAGCCAAAAAAAATGCGCGTTTTGACTATCAAGGCGGTACGACAGAGAAAGGGTTTTACCTAAAAAATACAGGCTTTTTTTCCGCTCCCACTGCTTATGGCAGCGAGTTTGAAAGAAGCCCTACAGACATTCCTAAAATAGATCTTAAGTCTTTACCTTAGTAATAAAAGAGCCTCCAGATAGGAGGCTCTATTTATCGAGTGAATGTATTTTTTATTTCTATAATTGCATCCAGCTGACCTATAAATAAGTCGACTAACTGCGGATCAAAGTGCTTACCAGATTCAGATTTGAGAAGTTCGACAGCTTGGTCAACAGACCATGCTTTTTTATATGGCCTTGTTGAGGTTAGTGCGTCGAACACGTCGGCAATACTCACTATCCGGCCTTCAATACTAATCTCTTCACCTTTTAGTCCATAAGGGTAGCCGCTTCCATCCCATTTTTCATGGTGCTCAAGTGCCAGCTTGTGTGCTAGCTGTAATAAAGGCGAACTAGAGTTTTCTAAAATCTTCGCCCCGATTGTTGCATGTTGCTTCATATGCTCGAATTCATTTTCATCCAAGCGCCCAGGCTTCAGAAGCACGGCGTCAGGAATACCGATTTTACCAACATCATGCATCGGTGCTGCTTGTCTTAGTTGCTCAGCTTGAAATTCAGTCATTCCGTAGGCAAGTGCAAGTACTTTACTGTAACGGCTCATACGCGCAATGTGTTCACCAGTATCTGTGTCTTTGTATTCTGCTGCACGTCCTAAACGGTTTATCAAATCAATATGAGCGAGCTGTAATTGCTGTGCTTGCACTAATGATAAATGAGTTTTAACACGTGCTCGGACAATTGCAGGGCTGATGGGTTTTGTAATGTAGTCTACCGCACCTAGCGCAAAGCCTTCTGATTCATCTTGTTCATGTGATAAAGCCGTCACAAAAATAATCGGAATATGAGCGGTTTCTGGTGTAGATTTCAGTATTTCACAGACTTCAAAGCCATTCATATCTGGCATCATCACATCTAATAGAATTAATCTTGGCGGCTCATTCTTAATAAGTTGCAATGCAAGTTCACCTGATTTCGCAAATGATAAGCGGTAGTCATTGCCTAATACTTCACGCATTACTTTAAGGTTAGCGGGTTCATCATCTACGATAAGAATTCTTTCGCGCTCAATAAGTTCGCTCATGATTTCTCCTCACTTGCAGTTATTTCACGTTGCAATTTTTCAATCGCTTCCTGTGCAGCATTAAAATCAAAATTGTCAAAATGTTCACAAATTTCATTTATTTGCGATTTAAAAGCAGGCTTGGTGTTCGACGCCACTTGAGCCAAAAAGTCATCGTCAATTTCGGCATGTTTTGCGTGCTCTAGCAGTGTGTCTAAGGCTTTATTTAGCTCACTCGTAGGCATCATAGTAACTGATGTTTGTTCCTCTTGAGTTTTTGTTTCGGCTATTTTTGAGCGTAAAAAATGCCATTCATCTTCACATGCATGGATGAGTGAAATAAAACGAGTCCCTCTTAGTTCATTCTCTGCTTGAGAAAGTAAATGTAGCAGTTTTCCTAGCGCTAAATTCCCGGCAACGCCTTTTAAAGTGTGCAAAATTGTTTTCACCTCAGAACTATCAGTATTAAGCTCTTTTAAACGAATCATATTGGCATAATGATCAGATAAAAACGCTGCTATTTCTGAGTTTAGTTTTTCGCTACTTCCCCACATTTTCAGGCCTTTTGCATAGTTGATATGCTGCTTAGATTTATCTGGCTGTTGTTGAGATATTGTATTAACTTCTAACCCTAAAACCTTTGCTATTTCATGGTTAACTTGCTGAATATCAACGGGCTTATTAGCGAAGCCATTCATACCGGCTTGTTTTGCGGTTAATTTGTCTTGCTGTAAAACACTGGCAGTTAGGGCAATGATAGGGGTTTTTTTAAGTTGTTGTTGCTGCTCTTTTTCTCGAATCACTTTACACGCTGTAATCCCGTCGCACTCTGGCATGTGTATATCCATTAAAATTACATCAAAGCTATTTTTTTCGAAGGCGCTGATAGCCTCTAAGCCATTCTTCGCTTTTGTAACAACATGACCAGCTTGAGAAAGTAAAATATTCAGTAACTCGAGGTTTTGTTCTATATCGTCAACAACTAGAACTCTCAGAGGCGGCAGGTTTAAGATATTATTACTTAATTTATCAACTTTATTAATATCACCTTCTTTTAGAGGTAAAGAGAAAAAGAAACAACTTCCTTTGTTTTCTGTGCTCACAGCACTAATGCTGCCACCCATTAACTCTACCAGTTGCTTACTAATCGTTGTTCCTAACCCTGTGCCACCAAAACGGCGAGTCATAGTTCCATCAGCTTGCTCAAATGGCTGGAAAATTGCTTTTAGTCTATGTTTTGCGATACCAATGCCTGTATCTTGCACTTCAAAAAACAACTGGTTGTTTTGCGTTTTACTGATACTAATTGTCACAGAGCCTGTTTCAGTAAATTTAATCGCATTACCAATTAGGTTGTTTAATACTTGGCGAATACGCGAATCATCTCCAATGTATATTGGCGCAACATTTTCGGCTATTTTTAAATCGAGAAGTAAGTTTTTTCGTTTCGCTTCAAGCCAAAAGGTTGAAACGATATTATCTAGTAGAGCCTGCAAATTAAAGTGTTCAAGCGTGATATCTAATTTACCTTTTTCTAGCTTTGCGGAGTCGAGTACATCATTTAATAAATGCAATAATGACCTGGCCGAACTATTCACAGTAATTATATGCTTTTGTTGTTCTTTGCTAAGCGGGCTATCCATCAAAATATCACTAAAGCCAATTATAGCGTTCATTGGTGTGCGGATTTCATGACTCATATTCGCCATAAATGCTTGTTTGGCTTGTGCAGCGGCTTCAGCTTCTTGCTTGGCTGTCTTTAACGACTCCTCATATTCATGACGTGAGGTTATGTCGACTAGCACGCCATCTATCCATTTGTCGTTGGTATCTGGATTATGGTTAACTGTGCCTTGATCTAGTACCCAAACTGTTTGGCCATTACGGTGTTTAATTCTATATTCAACAGCGTATTGGTTAGAATTTGAGATGGCGTCGTCTAGGGCATCTGCTATGTGCTGCTCATCCTTGGAATTTATGATATCTGCAAATGCTACTTCGTTTGATGTGAACTCCTGTGCTGTGTAACCGGTTAATTCAAAGACTCGTGGGCTAATAAACAGCATCGTCCAGTTTTTATCAAGTAAACAACGAAATACAGCACCAGGTGTATTATTCATCAAGGTACGATATTGTAGTTCTTTTTCTTCTAGACTCTGTTGCAGGGCGCGTTGCTGAGTTAAATCAGTAATAAACCCTACAAATAGAGTCTCTTCACCTGGTTGTTTCACTTCTCCAAGGCCAAGACGAATAGGAAATAAATGGCCATCTTTATGTTTTGCGCAAACATCTCTGTTGATGCCAATTACTTTTTTAAGCTCATGATTGCCACTATTTAATAAGTAATCATCATGATGTGCAGCAATTTCGTCGTTCATTAGAATTTTAACGTTTTGTCCGAGAACTTCCTGTTGCTGCCAGCCAAAAATAGCTTCTGCAGATTTATTAAAGCTTAAAATTTTTCCTTTAATGTTAATAGTCACAATGCCATCAATAGCTGTACTTAAAATAGCATCTAAACGAGATTCTTCGGCAGATTTCTCCACCAACAGCATACGATAGCGAACCATTCCATTGATAATGCCTACGAGTGCAGTTAATAAAACGGTGGCAAACGCGACGCAAATAGCAATAAGTTCAATATGTGATGTATCAACGTTATCGGATAAGAGGGGCGAAGTCGCAACAAAGCGAGTCGCAGCCATTCCCATGTAATGCATACCGGCAACGGCAAAACCGAGAATAATGCTGCAAATTATTCTACTTTGAAAGTTAGATAAACGCTTAAAATGGTCACTCAAATGAAAGCGAGTGTATAAGCCTATGAATGACAGGCCAACAGCGACAACAATAGATGCAGCGAACCACCAAGGGTCATAACGTAACAATGGACTCATTTGCATCGCACCCATGCCTGTATAATGCATGGTGCCAATACCTGCACCTAATAATACAGAACTGACTAGAAGCTTTAACGTTTTTGGGATCTGGGTATTACCCTTGCGCCGAAGAAAAGAAAATGCTGTTAAACACGCGAAAAATGCCGGTACAAACGAAAAGAATGTTAAAGTCGGATCGTAGTTAATTGTTGTGCATAGTGAAAATGCCAGCATGCCAATGAAGTGCATACTCCAAATACCACCAGATAAAACCAGTGCGCCAGTACCATTGGCGAGTTGACGGTAAGAATTAAAGTTAGTTTTATTTGCAAGATCAATAAGGTGTAAAGAAAAATAAGCGGCAAAGACGGCCGTGGTAATCGACAAAAGGACTAGAGTCGGGTCGTAGGTACCGTTTATTAATAAATCTGAACTTTGATCAGTAAGAAAAAATTCTGCTAGCATAGAATAAGTTAAAGGCTGCATGTGCTTTCAGTCTAATACAATTTAAAATTTATTAAGAGTAAAAGATGTGAAATTAATGAATTTAATTATTTTATATTAGCTATAAATGCTTAGTTTTAAATTCATATTTTTTATCCATAACTTTTTATCACTAGATACTGTTAACGCGTCATGCGTTTGACGAATACGACAACGAATAAAGCGAGTGAAAAGCTCCCACAAAATGCTTCAACTGCTGCAATAAATCGAGAGAAACCAATAGGTGTTATGTCACCGTAACCTAGAGTCGTAAAGGTAACAACACTAAAATAAATGCTATTTAGAAATGCAAATAAATTGTCTTCAATAGAGTTAGAAAAATCTAATCTTATTAGCGTATCTTGATAATTCACCCCAAATAAAAAATAACAGAGTGCACAACAAATAATAAGCGACAAACTAAAACGAATGACATTCTCAGGCTTTTCGCCATAGCCGCATAACATATCGATAAAGCTTGAAGTTATTTGTTTACTTGAACCTTTAGGGTATTGTGCATGACGCATGCGCAATTCTTTATAAGTAAAGTTACCAGCAAGCTCAAATAGTCCTTGATTTTCAGAAGCTTTTCTTAAATTACGGTATATTTCTTCAGATTGTTCGAATAAGTCTCGTGCTTCTGAGTTGTGCTTATTCTTGCGGGCTTTAATGGCCGCCGTTTCTTGCAGTAATTGGTCGCCTAGCTCGATATTATCAATTCTGCTGTCGTTGAGTTTGATACCTAACAAGTTGGTATTTCTTAAGTCACAGTAATGCAAACTAGCACTGTGAAGGTTAGCTTTCATTAGTGAGGCATTAGCAATCTTATTATTAAATAAATGAGCGCCCGTTAAATTTGCTCGATAGAAGTTGCAGTAAGAAAGGTTATAGCCCTCTTCATCATCCTGTTTGATTAAGTTAAGCCCAGAAAGATTTGCTCGCTTTAATTGTAACCCTTCTACTAAGCCTCCTTTTTTGGCATAGCGTTCTAATTTTTGGGTTAGATCTAGCCCTGATTTATCAAATTTACTATCATGCCAAAAGCAAAATCCAGAGCCCATATCTGTTTCTTGGCACTTGTTACCTGTTGGTGAGGTATAACTACAACATGGTTTGTCAGGCATAAGGATGAAAACTTATTTGTGAGTCATCTTTATAGATTAGCAGCTATTTAGCAGGGTAAAATGGAATCTCTCATTTTTTTATTAATTGAATTGGCTTACTTTTGTTGGATTACACCCTAAAGCGCAGTAAACGCAGAACAACCGTGGCAATTAAAGTTGCTGAGCAGAAACTCACTGTGTATGCGCCTTTTTATGTTCCACAAACTGAAATAGATGCCTGGCTAAACACTAAGCAAGATTGGGTCGCTGAACAAATAGCAAAGCAATCTATGCAAGCTGAGCGTCGCCAATTGCCATTAGTAAACGCCACTATTAAGTTGTTTGGGCAAAACGTCCCAATAGTATTCGGCAAAGGCCCGAAAAACACTTGGCAACAAGATGCGCGGCCTCAGCTTACCTTACTAATATCATCACGTGTCAAACATCAAGAGGCTAACTACCTCGCTTTGCTTGAGCAGTTTATGCATGAAAAGCTTGAGAGCTATATCGAAATGCGAGTGCATGATTACTGCTTGCAAATGTCTGAGACGTTGCCTACAAAGCTTAAAATTCAACATTATAAACGTCGCTGGGGCAGTTGTAACAAACGCCGTGAGCTGACTTTTAATTTACATTTAGCAAGTGCGCCAACCTGGGTGATTGATTATGTAGTTGTCCATGAGCTTGCGCATCTTTTACATATGAATCATAGCGCTAAGTTTTGGCAACGTGTGAGCCAGTTTTATCCAGACTATAAAAAAGCAGAGCAATGGTTAAAAGCGAATGGGAGCAGTTTGAGTTGGTAGATTAAGTTAGCGAGAGTAA
>NZ_JADKNF010000025.1:0-10348 GCF_017808125.1 Pseudoalteromonas sp. PA2MD11 | reverse complement strand
TTAAAGCTAGAAAGAGTAAAGCTAGAAAGAGTAAAGCTAGAAAGAGTAAAGCTAGAAAGAGTAAAGCTAGAAAGAGTAAAGCTAGAAAGAGTAAGAGTGGTGGAGGGAGCTGGATTCGAACCAGCGAAGGCTGAGCCGTCAGATTTACAGTCTGATCCCTTTGGCCGCTCGGGAACCCCTCCACACAAATTTTTACTATTGCATTTGGCCCCACTTCACTGAGAAGAAAAGTGGTGGAGGGAGCTGGATTCGAACCAGCGAAGGCTGAGCCGTCAGATTTACAGTCTGATCCCTTTGGCCGCTCGGGAACCCCTCCAATGCAACGGCGCTGATAATAGCAAACTGATTATTTAAGTAAAGAAAAAAACTAAAGAAAAATGCATAAATGCCGATAACTGGTTAATCAAGAAACTATTTGGCTAAAGACTATGCAAATTGATGGTTTGTTGCTCACAGAGAGTCAACTAGATAATCGTCTAAATAAAAGTGTTCACGAGCACCGCTCTGGAGAGTTTGCTTTATTACTCGCAATGCTTTCTCATGATGCGCTCGATTTTAGCCAGTTCCACCTACCAAAAACTGAATTAAGCAATCCTGAAGTATCTGAGTCTGCTCTGCGTACTGAATTAGGTGCTGGTCCTACACAACCATTAGCTCCCGAACAGTTTGATATGCTAATTGGGCAAGAAAATGCATTTAGACTATTGCAAGGTGGTTTATCAGATATAAAATTACGTCATTGCTTAAATCCAGAGCCTTTGACTGTTCGTGATGATAAGCAACATGTGCCGCTAGAAGTGATTGATAACTGTGAGCCAGCAGTTAGAAAACGCTTTTATGAAAAAAACAAACCCGTTGAGCGCCCACAAATCGACGCTGCCGCATTTTATGATAGTCTTACTAATGAGGCGATACATCAACCTCTGCATTTGGCGACAGCCTAGCATTCGAGGCTTAATCGAATTGTCATAGACTATGAATAAACTTAATAAAAAGTACAGCTAAATTAAGATGCGCTTGTTATAATAGCAGTCTATGGCTTAATGCCATTGTCATTGAACCAAGTTACTAGGACTATAATGAAGAAAACATTCACGCTAAACCACGAGAAAATTAAATACCCTCGTATGGTTGATGCAGCCAAGCACGAAGTAAAAAAATACTTGAAACGTGAGCGTAATAAAACACTCCCAGCAGGTGCCGACTATTGGGCGTTTGACTGTAAGTTTGGTGAATCAGCGGATGAGGCCAATGTCGTTCACGTGGCAGAGATTAATAAATGTATTAGCGATATTGAAGCAAAAGAGCTTACATCGTTTTATGTTGAAATCTTAGCGCGTCCTGCACAGCGTCAACATCAAGAGTTTGACGAAGAGTAATACGAATATCAGTTCGCAGTAATACTCTAAAACAAAAAAGGGCCATCAGGCCCTTTTTAGTTTTAGTAATCAATTATCGCGCAAACGGATCGGCATTTATTTTTTCTATGTACCAATTGCCTTTTTTACGCATCATTTTCACACTGCGCATATCATCAATTTTCTTACCATTAAAATAACCCGTAAAAATCAAATTGATGTTGGCTTTATCGCCATACTGTTCGCGCAAGCTCATGTTAGTCATATCGACTTCAATCACCACTTCATCGTATTGCATATTGACTAAGTTGCGAGCGAACTGCCCAGCGGTACCATAAGATTTCATAATTCGCGCCATTTTCGGCGTGGCGTATTCCATCGCTTTATTTAAATCGTTTTGGTTATACAAAGCATCAAAATAGAGGGTCGCTACGTTACCAGGGGTGTTTTTTTCACCTTTTGGTGCATCTTCAGAGCCGCAACCAGAAAGAATGCTGCTACTTAAAAGGATAAAAATTAAAAGTATATTTTTCATTGTTGTAGTTTTTCGAGTGAACTTAAAATAAAGTGTGTGACTAAATGAGCATGATGTAAAGTTAACTCGGTAAAATTAATAGTTTTATTTATTTAGGATAATAAAAAAGGATGCATGTTTGCATCCTTTTTAAAAACTAAGAGATTCTTGGTGATTACTGAACAAGCTCTTTATCGCTGAACTCTTCAGCAAATAATGGGCTTGATAAGTAACGCTCAGTTGCACTTGGTAAAATTACCACAATGTTTTTGTCTGCGTTTTCAGGTTTTTCAGCAAGGCGCTTTGCAGCAACTACTGCGGCACCTGAAGAAATACCCACTAAAATGCCTTCGTTTTTCATCAGTTCATGAGCCATGGCAATGGCATCTTCATTTGATACTTGCTCTGCAGCATCTACAACTTCTAAATCAAGGTTGCCAGGGATAAAGCCTGCACCGATACCTTGGATTTTATGAGGGCCCGGTTTAATTTCTTCACCAGCTAAAGTTTGGCTAATAACTGGCGAGTTAGTTGGTTCAACAGCAACCGATTGTACATTTAAGCCTTTCTCTAGTTTAAGGTAACGGCTAACACCTGTAATAGTACCACCAGTACCAACACCTGCTACGAAAATGTCGATTTTTCCGTCCATTGCTTCAAAGATTTCAGGACCTGTTGTTTCAAAGTGAATTTTTGGGTTAGCTGGGTTTTCGAACTGTTGTAAAAGAATGTACTTTTCAGGCTCACTTGCTTGAATTTCTTTTGCTTTTTGAATTGCGCCATTCATGCCTTTAGCGCCATCAGTTAAAACTAGGTTAGCACCTAACGCTTTTAATAATTTACGACGCTCAAGGCTCATTGTGTTAGGCATAGTTAGAGTTAGTTTGTAGCCACGAGAAGCCGCTACAAATGCTAGTGCAATACCTGTGTTGCCTGAAGTCGGCTCGATTAACTCTTTGTCTTTAGTTAAGACACCTGACTTTTCTGCTTCCCAGATCATTGAAGCACCAATACGGCATTTAACACTGAAGCTTGGGTTACGTGATTCTACTTTAGCAAAAACATTACCTGATGTTACGCGGTTAAGCTTTACAATTGGTGTATTACCAATCGTTAATGAATTATCTTCAAAAATGTTAGACATACTGTTCCCTTGGAAGCAATTTATTCAATCGTGATCAATGAGCTTAGGCTATTGATCTGTAATAGTCACACTTTACTGTGGTGAATAAAAAACGAAAGTAAAGTTTGGCTATAACATATAGCGAATAGGCTTAGATACCCAAACCATCTCAAGGTGCGAGTTTCAGTTGGAATTAATATAGTTTAGGAACAAGCAAACAAAGTAAGGGGAGGGCGCACCAAAAGGTGCGCTAATAGGGTCTTAAAGCAACCAAGCGTAGCTAAACTTGGCAAATAACGTACGCTGCTCTTTAGTCATTGATGACAGCTCATCATCTTGATAGCCATTATCAGAGTAACCAGCAAAGAATACAGTTTGCGGGTTCAGCTTGTAAGAATACAGTAGCTGAGTGGCTAACTTTTTATATTGGCTATCAACATCATCTATGTAATTAGCCTGATTGCGTTCTAAATCGGTATAAATGACTGCAAGGCGTAAAAAGCTATTCACGTTGAATTGGTAAGTTAAACGCACATCACTTAAATTGGCGGTAAATACTTCACTGCCATCGGCTTCAAGTTGCTCATAAGTATGACGTAAACGCACTTCAAAATGCTTACCAAGGTTCATATTCAGCACAGGGCGTATATGGAACTTATCACCAACGCGGTTATTAGCTAAATCAACGGCATTACCTGTGTACATATATAAAGAAGCAAATACCCCAGCGCTGGGTTTAAAGTCACTGTACAAGCCAACGCCATTTTCGCTAAACAAGCCGGTGTTGCCGTCGATATCTAAACGTGATTTGTCGTGGCGAAGGCCAGTGCGATTACGATGCTCAACAGAGACCTCAAAAAAGCTTTGTAACGGGCCGCTGACTGAAAAGCTGGTTTGTGCTTCTTTTTCGAGAAGTTCATTATTTTCGTTGTGAGTAATATCCCAATCGGCATAAAGGTTTGCGCGATTCCACCAATTACCTTTATCACCATACCAACGGTATTCACCCCCAGTCGTAAACTTCTTAAAATCAACTTGTGAGATAAAACCTAAGTCTGCTCTCAAATCGGCATCGCGATAATTATAATCGGCAAATGCGCGCCAATATTTCTCGTCATGTTGATACTTTACGTAGTAACCAGTGCCTGATTGCTGTTCTTTACTCAAAACACGCAGTACGCCTTCGTTATAGTCGCAGTCGCTATTTAATTCACAACTCACTTGCTCGGGTTGTGAGCAGTTATCACCATCACATAACTCGTCGATAAAATCTTGGCTGTATTGCGTTTGTGACTTTAATACTTGCACTAAGAACACATCGTTTACTGTTGGTTTGTATTTACTATCCAAACTATAAACTGTGTTTTTATAGTCATCACTTTGTCTGTGTGTTGCAGTTGACCCAAGTGATAAGCCTGATTCAAAATCGTATCGATAACGCAGGGCACCGTTTTCACTTTTCTCGTCTAGGGCGACAAGAGATGAACCTAAATTTCCAGGGATCAACACATTGGTTTGCGTGTCATTGGCAATGAAGCCGGCAAATGTATGACCATTTTTGCTGCCGGTGATTTTCGTGCCGTAATCTGGCTGGGCAATATTACGGGTATGAATAAGGTTAAGTGTAGAGGCAAAGTAGTCAGCGTTATCTAAAAAGAAGGCACGCTTTTCAGGGAAGAATAAACTAAAGTTATTGTTCACACTCAATTGTGCAACATCTGCTTCAACCTGAGAAAAGTCAGGATTAATCGTCGCATTTAAGGTGATATCTGGGGTGATCCCCCATTTAACATCTAGGCTGGCTTCAGTATTGTTCTGTGACTCCCAATCAGCTACTTGAGAGCCATCAATATCACGGGTCTCATTTTTGCCAAGCACCAAAGATGGAATAATCGCTACGTTATTGCCTTGCTTTGCTTGTTCAAAGCCTTGGTAACTTGGCATTTGGCAAATCCAACAATTGTTCCCGTGGTCAATCTGCATATTTGAGATACGTAACCGTTCACTGCGCGGTAAAAAGCGTAAAAACTCCATTGCCATCGTTTTAGTCGCTACGCTGTCGTCAAAATTCAATACGCGTAATGGAATGGCCACTTCAACTGTATAGCCTTTATCATGAATAACACCGACGCTATCCCAAATACCGTCCCATGATGAGCTTTCATGTTTGGTTAGTTCATTTTCTATTGAGTCTTGCTGTACGCCAAGAGGATTAATAAAAAATTGATAGGCTAATTGAGAGTTATTGTATGAATCTATTTTTAGGCCAACTAAGTCATCATCCCAGGCAGCATCACGATCACGATAAAAGGCGCGAATAAGTTCAGGGTTCGGATCTCTCGCTTCAAAGCCTACATAGAGTGTTTCGCCATCCTCATAAACAAAAGCGTAGGTGGTGACGGGGCTTTTACTGTTTTCGTAAGGCCAAGTAACGTTGCCTATGGTAATTTTTTTGGCACGTTGCCAACTTGGTTCATTAAGCTGGCCGTCGATTGTTGCCTGCTCTGCAATAAAAGGAAGGGTGACAGGTTGGCTGGTGGCCAAGCTGGTAAAAGGCACGCTCAATAGAGCGGCACTTAACATTGATTTATACATAAGCACTATACGGGTATTCAAAACTGCGAGCATGTTATTAATTTGCAACTTTGTTAACAAATGCAACGCGACAGGGCGCATATATTTACGTTCAAATTAGATTCTAACAAGCTGTGGTGGTAATTTGCGCAGTTAAACGTTAATTTGGCTGTTTTATAACAAAAGTAAACTAAAACGTGGTAAAAGATTACCACCTAAAAATTGAAGTGATCGTTATGAATTTAATTCTAAAATTAATTGCTGGTATTGTTGCCGGTATTTTAGTGGGCTTATATGTGCCACTAACAGGTGTTGAACTCCTTTACACAGTAAAAGAAATAATAGGTCAGTTGATCACCTTTACCATTCCGTTAATTATTTTATTTTTTATCGCATCAGGTATTGCTGGTTTACCAAAAGGGTCAGGCCACCTGTTAGGAAAAACAGTTGGCTTTGCATATGGTTCAACCGTTATTGCCGGCACCTTAGCATTTTTACTTGTTAGCGCTATGATCCCATTGTTTGATGGCGGTTTAACGTTTGAGGCTGAAGTTGCTACAGAAGTAGGTAGCTTTATCGATTTAGAAATTCCACCTCTAATGAGTGTCATGACAGCACTTGCTGCGGCTTTCATTTTTGGTATTGGTATGAGCCAATTACAGCTTGATACTTTAAAGAAAGTATCAGATCAGGGCCGTGATGTGATTGATGGCTTACTAGCAAAAGTAATTATTCCTGCGTTACCTTTCTACATTGCCGGTGTTTTCGCGGAAATGACAGTTGCTGGCACCGTGGTTGATACGCTACAAACCTTTGGTATTGTTTTGCTAGCTGCATTAATTATGCATTGGCTATGGCTAACTGTTTTATATGTATCTACAGGCCTTTTACTAAAGCGTAATCCATTAGAGCTTGTAAAAAATATGCTACCCGCTTATTTTACTGCTTTAGGTACAATGTCGAGTGCAGCAACAATTCCTGTTTCGCTTCGCTCAAGTAAAGCAAATAACGTAAAAGAAGATGTGGCTAACTTTACAGTACCTTTATGTGCAACTATCCATTTATCGGGCTCAACAATTACGATTGTGACATGTGCAATGGCTGTCATGTTCTTATCACCGAATATGGATGTACCATCGTTATTTGGTATGTTGCCATTTATTATGATGCTAGGCGTTGTAATGATTGCTGCGCCTGGCGCACCAGGTGGGGCAGTTATGTCGGCATTGGGTCTTTTAACAAGTATGCTTGGTTTTAATGAAGGTGCGGTTGCATTAATGATTGCACTTTATTTAGCACAAGATAGCTTTGGTACTGCCTGTAATGTAACAGGTGATGGTATCATTGCCCTATGGGTTGATCGTTTCAGCGAGAAAGCATCAGCTTAAATTTAATTAGTGAAACGATATTTTGATTTATCGTTTCACTTTTTCTGTGCTAATGTGGCACATTAAATTGTGCGAAAGCAGCTATTTGGTTATTTGAGGGTGTTCCATTGATTAATGTACTTTTAGTTGATGACCATGAACTTGTACGGACAGGGATCAGACGTATACTTGATGATGTTCGCGGTTTTAAAGTGGTGGGTGAAGCTAAAACCGGTGAAGAAGCGGTGCAATTTTGCCGTCAACATTCACCAGATATCGTGTTGATGGACATGAATATGCCAGGTATTGGCGGTTTAGAAGCGACAAAGAAAATCTGTCGTTATTGCCCAGATGTAAAAATTATTGTGCTTACTGTGCATTGTGAAGACCCATTCCCAAGTAAAGTAATGCAAATCGGTGCACACGGTTATCTAACTAAAGGTGCCGGTTCTGATGAAATGGTTAACGCCATTCGTGCAGTGAATGCAGGACAACGTTATATTGCGCCTGAAATTGCGCAGCAAATTGCGCTTGCCCAGGTAAGTGGGCGAACAGATGAAAACCCTTTCCAGAGTTTGTCCGAGCGTGAGCTGCAAATCATGCTGATGATCACTAAAGGTGAGAAAGCGCAAGACATCGCAGAGCGTTTGAACCTCAGTTCAAAAACGGTGAATAGCTATCGCTATCGTATGTTTGAAAAGCTAAATGTAGGGGGGGATGTTGAACTTACCCATTTAGCAATTCGTCATAAAATGATCGACATTGATAGCTCGCATTAATTTGCTCAATGTCTGATTTCGAACCAGCCCGTTTTTTAAAAACACTATCAAGTGAGCCCGGTGTCTACCGAATGCTTGATAGTGAAGGGCAAGTTATCTATGTCGGTAAGGCAAAAAATCTAAAAAAGCGTGTCAGTAGTTACTTCCGTAGCAATGTAACTGATAGTAAAACGCGTGTCTTAGTCAGTAATATTTGCGGTATTGAAGTCACCCTGACTAACACCGAAACCGAAGCCTTATTACTCGAAAACAATCTAATAAAAAAATATCAGCCTCGTTATAATATTTTGCTGCGAGATGATAAGTCATATCCATATATTCTGTTAACTGATCATAAGCACCCGCGACTTGCTTTTCATCGTGGTAGCCGAAAAATTAAAGGCGAATATTTTGGTCCATTCCCAAGTGCGGGAGCGGTTTCTGAAAGTTTGCGTTTAATGCAAAAAATTTTTCCGGTTCGCCAATGTGAAGATGCCTATTATCGAGCGAGAAGCCGTCCCTGTTTACAATATCAGTTAAAGCGCTGCTCAGCACCGTGTGTAAATAAAATATCCGATGAAGATTACCAACAAGAAGTTGATTTTGTCCGTAAGTTTTTGCTGGGTAAATCTCATGAAGTTATCGCCGATTTAGTCACAAAAATGGAGCAAGCAAGTAAAGAACTTAAATTTGAGCTTGCGGCCAAAGTGCGTGACCAAATCATGTTGCTTCGAAAAATGCAGGAGCAACAATCTATTTCAGGTAATCATGCCGAAATGGATGTAGTGGGTTTTGCGCATTTAAATGGTTTAAATGCGGTTCACTTATTAATGATCCGCGACCACAAAGTGCTAGGCAGTAAAACTTATTTCCCTAAAGTACCAAAAGACTCCGGTGAAGAAGAAATACTGACTTCGTTTTTAGGTCAGTATTATTTAGCACCTGGTGCAACGGGGCGCATTGCCAAAGAAATTATCTTACCGTTCAGTATTGAAGAAATTGAGCCTTTAAGTGAAGCACTTACGGCAATCTCTGAACGTAAAGTGAGTCTAAAAGTTGCTAATCGCGGTGAGCGAGCACAGTATTTAAAGCTTGCTAATAAAAATGCCCTTAATAGCATTAGTGTTAAGCAAAGTACCCAAGACTCCATTAATAAACGTTACGCACAATTAAAAGAAACATTACGCCTCGATGATATTAATCGCATGGAATGTTTTGATATCAGCCATACAATGGGTGAAAACACGGTTGCAAGTTGTGTGGTGTTTGATTCACAAGGACCTAACAATAAAGAGTATCGCCGTTTTAATGTTACCGGCATCACCGGTGGCGATGATTATGCCGCGATGGAATTTGCACTTAATAAACGTTACAACAAAGTAGTCGATGAAGAAAAAATACCCGATGTTATCTTTATCGATGGAGGTAAAGGTCAATTATCTCGTGCTGAGCAATATTTTGAAAACTGGCCGCATAATAAAATGCCATTGCTGGTGGGTGTTGCAAAAGGCACAAGTCGAAAGCCTGGGTTAGAAACGCTATTAATTGATGGCGGACGTAAAACAATTCCACTTGATTCAGATGCGCCAGCGCTGCATTTAATTCAGCATATTCGTGATGAGTCGCACCGTTTTGCTATTGCAGGGCATCGTAATAAACGACAAAAACAACGCACACAATCAGTGTTAGAAGAAATTACCGGCGTAGGACAAAAACGCCGACAAGCATTATTAAAATATTTAGGGGGCATGCAAGGGGTAAAAGCTGCTAATATAGACCAATTAAAACAAGTTCCTGGGATCAGCCCTGAAATGGCTGAAAAGATATTTAATCATTTGCATGACAAGGCTTAGCCTTCGTGCGAATATAGTAAAAAAAGACATCTCCAAGTAGTTATGTGGAATATTCCAAACACACTCACAACCTTTAGACTTTTTCTTATCCCCATTTTTTTGGTGATATTTTATTTGCCTTTCTCATGGGCATTTTTTGCAGCTGCGTTTGTTTTCTGGCTTGCGTCAATCACAGATATCCTTGATGGCTATCTAGCGCGTCGTTTAAATCAGTCAACGCCTTTTGGTGCGTTCTTAGATCCTGTCGCTGACAAAGTAATGGTGTGTGCAGCACTGGTTGCTTTATCAAGCCACTACCAAAGTTTGTATATGACTATTCCAGCATTAGTTATTATTAGCCGTGAAATTGTTATCTCTGCTTTACGCGAATGGATGGCAGAGCAGGGTAAACGTGACAACGTAGCTGTATCAAACATGGGTAAGTTTAAAACTGCAGCACAGATGCTAGCCATTATTGGTTTGATCTGGCAGTTTGATACATGGATGATCTACTTAAGTTATGGCCTTTTGTACGTCGCAACATTCTTAACGCTTAGTTCTATGTTGCAGTATTTAATAGCGGCATGGTCAGAATTGACCAAAAATTGATCCTAAACGTTTAATTACACACCGTTTTAGATAAAAAATAAGCAAACAGTTCAAAACTAGCATTTTTTATATTGACGCGTTTAATAATCTCTGTAGAATGCGTCCGTGTTGAGAGGGCATAGCCCCTAAGATAAAGAAAGCGGCACTAGCTCAGTTGGTAGAGCGCAACCTTGCCAAGGTTGAGGTCACGAGTTCGAGCCTCGTGTGCCGCTC
>NZ_JADKNF010000024.1:0-56650 GCF_017808125.1 Pseudoalteromonas sp. PA2MD11 | reverse complement strand
TTTATATTGAAAAATACTACAACTCAGTAAGAAGGCATGGCACCCTAGGGTATAAAAGTCCCATGCAGTACGAACAAGTTAATTAAACCCTGTGTCTACTTTATCGGGGTCAGATCATCAACCTGATGGCTGACGGCTGAAAGCTGACAGCTAGTTCCCCTACCAAGTTCCGCTTATTTTCATTACACTGCTCCAATACAAAAATAATTATAAAAATTGAGAATGATCATGACGTCGAAATTGCTTAAACCTCTTTGCTGTGTATTTGCACTAAGCCTTGTGGGCTGTGGTGGAGGTGAGGTGTTTACTGCTCCTGCTAGTAGTGAATTTGCCCATGGCAATGAGCTACTCAGTGCCACGGCGCTTAGTGAGGATGCCAGTCACGCGTTAGTGGCAACCCAATCTGATGTGTGCGTTTGGGATAATCAGATAAAAGCGCGTCTATACGATTGTATAACAGGGCAGGGCGCTGAACATGTTGAGCTTGTGGGTTTTAGCGCTAACAAATCTCGTTTTTTCATTTCAAATCGATTATCGGTGACTTTATATGATACTCGCACAGGGCGTAGTATTGGTACTTGGCTTACCGGGCAAGAAATCGCTAGAGACATCGCTATTTCAGCCGTAGGCGATACGTTGGTTATCGCTTATCGTAGCGGCAAGGCTGAGGTAATAAATACTCGCACAGGTGATACTAAGCGTTTTGATATTCATCGCTTAGATATTAATAGCGTGGCGTTATCGGCTGATGGTCAGTGGGCGTTTACCGGCTCAAGCGACAAGTACGTTAAGCTTTGGTCAACAAGAGATGGTAGCACTCGCTTTGAAGAGCGTTTAGCGACTAGAGTGAATCACGTTACTTTAAATAAAACAGCAAGCTTGGGCTTTGCAATTGACTCGGTTGATGATCGTGTATTCTTTGATTTAGCCAATAAAAAAGAGTTATCAGAAGTGGCTTCATATTCTAACTTTATTGAGTTCACTGCATCGCAATTTATTAATCGAGATAAATGGCTATTAACTGGGTCGCCAAAAATGAAGATGCGTTTATATCGCGTTGCAGATGGTGAACTAATCGCTGAGTACGAAGCTAAACAACAGCGCCAGCGAACGTCAGTACTGAGTGTGGCTTACGATGGTAAGCAGCTATATTCAGAAACCAGTGACGGCCTATTGCAAGCTTGGCCTTATAAAGCAAATAAAAGCTAAAACAAAAACGCCTACTTGCAGTAGGCGTTTGTTTTTGAGTCCGATTAAATTAGTAATCAAACTTATGCTTGGTAAACAAGCTTTGCACTTGTTGCCAAACTGCACCAGGCTTACCATCGCCAACTAACTTGCCATTTACTTTTACAACTGGGCCAACTTCTTTAGTGGCGCTAGTGATCCATACTTCGTCGGCATCAAGTAACTCGTCTTTACTAATAATGCGCTCTTGCACTTTAAAGTTACTGTAACTGTGAAGAATATTGAGGATTAACCAGCGGGTGATCCCCGGTAAAATTTGGTTATCAAGTGGTGGCGTACTGATCACACCATCTTTAACAATAAACACATTACTTGAACTAGCTTCGGTAATTTCTTCTAAGCGGTTAAATAGAATAGTTTCTTTGTTGCCCGCTGCTGCACCGTGCTGGTAATGGATCACGTTGCCAAGCAGTGCCGTTGATTTTATATGGCAGCGTTGCCAGCGACGGTCTTGCTCAAGCGATACAGTGTAAGTTGTTGCATTGTCGATATCGCCTTTTGGCTCTGCCGGAATTTCAAAAGCAAACGCGAATACGGTCGGGGTAATATTAGTTGGGTAACCGTGGGCACGTTTAGTATCAGCGCCACGGCTCACGTGTAAATAAATCCCTAGATTATCACCTTGGTTTTTCTCGCATAAATCATTACAGATTTTACGCCACGTATCGGCACTGTAATCGAGCTTAATTTCAAGTTCGTTTAAACCGTTATTCATACGCTCAATATGTGCGCCAAAGCCAAGCATTTTGCCTTGGTATGATGGGATCACTTCATAGATGCCATCGCCAAATAAGAAGCCGCGATCCATGGGTGAAATCTTTGCTTCATCAGCGCCAAGGTATTCACCGTTTAGGTATACCGTGCCCATTGTTAAACCTCATTCTCTGTCGTAAAGCCGCCAAGTTGGCGAAGCCGAGTTATTAATTGTTGACCATGCATTGCATGCAGGCCGTCTTCGGTGAGCTCATTTTTATGGGTGACGCCATCGACACTACCGCGCTCACTTAGGTAATGTAAAATGTTGAGTGGCTCAATATCAGCCAACAAATCAGTGTTATGCCAGCGACTTAAAAAGGCAATGAGTCCGTATGCTGCCCAGTTAGATACATCGGCGAGTAACAGCTCATCACAGGTTGTTAAACAAGGAGTGATGTTTAGCGCTTGCATATGCTGTGCAAGGTTACCCATGCCTATTTCGTTTCCGCCATCACCAATCGCTATGGTGGGGCAAGGTGCTTCTGTCACAAAAAAATCAAAGCAGCCGCAATGCTCCGAAATATCAATACCGCGCATATTATAATAACGCTGATGCTCGTTAAGCCCCGGGCGTTCTATTGATAAAACACACTCAGGTTTTAGCTGCGCAAGGGCTTTAATGCTAAAAGTGTGTGCATTATCAATGCTATTTATAGGTAGCTCAAAACAGTTAAAGTCATTTTTCAGGGCACTGTAAAGGGGGTTGCCAGTAACCAAAATAGGCTGTTTACCAAGCTTTTCGAGTACCTTGTAAAGTGCAATTGCACCAACCGGACCATCAGTCTCGAAGGTATTGTTGACCGCAAAGCCCGTACCTATCAACACAGTACCTTGTACTTTATAAAGGTATTTTGCTGCGCGTAAATACGTACCCGTTAGTTGTTTTGCGTATAAATGCTGCATACCACGCGGGTTTTGTTCAACCATCATGGTTTCAATGTGTTGGCTGAGCGCAGCGTCGCTTAGGCTTACTGACATAGTGCTTTAATCTCTTGAATGAGTGCAATACCCGCTTCATTATCGCCGTGTACACACAGGCTGTCGGCATTGAGTGCCAACTGCTGGCCACTTCGCGTTGTAACTGTGCCATGTTCAATTAACTGTTTAACCTGAGCTATTAGCGCCTGTTTGCCGTGTACGCTGCCCGCTAAAGAACGTGCAACAAGCTTACCTTCGTCTGTGTATTGACGGTCGGCAAACGCTTCTAAAATGAGTTCTAGTTGCAGATCGTTTGCTTGTACTTTGTGTTTGGCAGCTTGGTTGGTAGCTAAAATCATTAATTTTAATGGCTTTGCATAACTTGCCACTGCGCGCATAACGATATTCAGCGTTTGCTCGTCACTCATCATGTCGTTATACAGTGCGCCATGTGGCTTAACGTATTCGAGCGTTAAACCATGTACTGCAGCCATACCGTCAATTGCAGCAATTTGATAATGCAGGCAATTGGTCAGCTCTTTTTCGCTCATAGCCATTGAGCGGCGACCAAAGCCTTGCTTATCTGGGTAACTTGGATGTGCGCCAATCATTACTTTGTGCTGCTTGGCGAGGGCTAGGGTGTTTGCCATCACATCGGCATCGCCAGCATGAAAGCCACAAGCAATATTTGCCATATCAATATGTGGCATAACTTGCTCGTCTAAGCCCATTTTCCACATACCGAAGCTTTCGCCAAGGTCGCAGTTTAGTTTCATCGTCATTTATAACGCTGCCATTTTACTATTTGGAATATCGGTGATCAGCATGTGCCCTGGGCTATGCGTGATACAAAAATCAGGAGCCGCGTTAGCAATCGCAACTTGTGGAGTAACACCACAGGCCCAAAATACGGGCACTTCGCCTTCTTTAATGGTTACCGCATCACCAAACTCAGGTTTGTTGATATCTTTAATGCCAATTGCTGCAGGGTCGCCAAAATGCACTGGTGCACCATGTACACTTGGAAAACGGCTGCAAATTTGGATGGCACGAATGGCATCGGCAGGTTTCATTGGGCGCATACTCACAACCATATTGGCGTGGAAAATCCCCGCACTCTGACAAGCCATATTTGTCACATACATAGGCACATTTTTTTGCTCGCTGATATTTCTGATCTCAAGACCCGCGGCAATCAGCGCTTCTTCAAATGAGAACGAGCAACCAATTAAAAAGGTGACTAAATCGTCGCGCCAGTGACGGGTAATATCGGTTACTTCTTCAACCATTTGGCCATGTTTGAAGACGCGGTAACGAGGTAAATCGCTACGAATATCAATGTCTTCACCAACACTTGGCATATCGGCAACGCCCGGTAAGCGACTAGAGGCAATAATTGGGCACGATTTTGGGTTTGCTTGACTAAACTGCAAAAAATCAAACGCGTACTGTTTGGGTAAAATGACTAAATTAGCCTGCACAAAGCCCGGTGCAAAGCCCGATGTATTACCACTGTAATCTCCTGCGCGAACCATTTTTCGTATAGCTGCGGGAGTGGTTAATGATGCATTTTTTTGCATATACCGATCCTTACCAAATGCTTAACTGATAGTTTTACAATAACACTCAGTTCAGATCATTAATAGTAACGGGTAACTGTCCCGTTGCAGGAGCTTTTCCTAGTAATACTTTTGCCAATGCTGTGAAAGCTGGCCCTGCAATTTTCTCATCAGTATCTACATCAATATTGTAAGCATAAGTAGCAAGTACAGCGTCGCTAAATTTCCCGAATTGGGCAATATCGTAAGGGGCACGTAAGCTTACAAATATAGTCTTCTTATGGGCTAATTTTGCTTGTTTTAGCAATGACTCTAATGCCGCAGATTGGTCGGCTTTAGCAATTGCAAACTCCGGGTTGTCAGCTAAGTCATCCATCCCGCCGACTTCAACAGCACTTTGTTTTGGTGACGCATTGGCGGCAATGATTATATCCGCTTCGTTAATTTCTTTTAATGTTGCAAGCGGCTCATAACCTTGCAAACTTGTGCAGCTAAAGCTGATTAACTTATCGGTGTTGTCAATTAACGCCTGCTGAAGAGCATAGCATTTACGGGTATCTGGCATAATAATATGCACTTTGCTGTTCGATTTAATGCTAAGCGGTAAGGTGTTTTTCTCGTTTTTCACTTCAGTGATAGCAGCTAATGCTAATTCGGCTTCTACTTTTCTATGGCTTTGATCACCGAGTAACAGCTGCGCTTTTTTGATGGCTGCTTTGTCATCAAGCAACGAAGTGAGCTTAAACTTTTCTTTAAGTTTTAAAATGCGTGTAGCAGAAGCACTCATTTCGTTGGCATTTAACGTGCCGCGTTGTACTTCTTGTTCTAATCGCTCAATCAGGGCTTCAAGCACAGCTAAGTCTTTAGGGCTTCTGATTTCGATTGGCATCAGGGCAATATCAACACCCGCTGCAAAGGTATTTACGACCGCTTCAATTGGTTCAAAAAAGTGGCTGATCCCCGCCATATCAAGAGCATCTGTGATCACCACACCTTGATAACCAAGTTCGTCACGTAATAAGTCGGTGATGATTTTGCGCGACATCGTTGCAGGCTTGATCATGGTTTTGCCTTCTTTACTGACAAACGTGCTGTCGTCGAGGGCGGGGTATTGGATATGTGCAGTCATGATCATACCCGGTTGTTGGTTTTTAATAATTTCTTTAAAAGGGGGTAAGTCTTGCTGCCAAATGGTTTCTTTATCATGCATTACTTTTGGCAGACCTGTGTGGCTATCTACATTGGTATCGCCATGCCCCGGAAAGTGCTTTAACGATGAAATAACGCCGTTGTTTTCAAACCCAGCTACTTGGGCACCACCTAGTTTTGCAACCAATTGCGGATCTTCACCGTAAGAGCGCACGTTAATAACGGGGTTATCTGGGTTCATGTTTACATCAACCGTGGGTGCATAGTTAACATTAACACCCAGTGCTAATAGCTCGTCGGCAATAATGCGGGCAGACTCAGTCGCGAAGTGGGTACCATGTTCTTTATAGGTCGCGCCAATCGACATGTTACCGGTAAACGATGTACCTACATCACGAGGAATACGGGCAACTCGGCCGCCCTCTTGGTCTATCGAAATAAACAGCGGTAAGCCTAACTCTGACTTAGCAGCGGCTTTTTGTAGGTCATTGTTAAGTTTGATCACTTGCGGCACAGTATCGATATTTTCTGCAAATAAGATCACCCCACCAATGTTATGTTTAGTGATGATATTTGCTAAATCGGCCGGCAGTTCTGTCACCGGTGTACGGCATTTTTGCTCACCCGGGTCTTGCTCGCAGTAATAACGTAGGTCAAGCATGAGCTTTTGCCCTAACTGTTGTTTTAAAGTTAATGCAGACTCAGCAAATGATGATTGTAATGGCATGAAACATCCTAATCCGATAACCAGTGACGATAGTGCAAACTTATTTAACACAGCAAGCTCCAAAGCAAAACGCTTATTTAGTTTTTAGAATAAATTATTCTTGATGTTAATGGGTTTTTAAATATAAATACAGTATTTTTTTGCTACCCTAGCGGTTTTTGAGTCCGACTGCAAAAAGCTAAGTTAGATCACCAAATAGGGCTAATAGGCTTAAGTAACCAAACCTTTATACTGATGAAAAGCGTGGCAAGTTGATAATTTATCAATTTAATGGGTCGCTTTTTAGTACAATTTAAAGTAATAATATATTCCATAATCATCAGCGTAAATATGACAAGCCTGGGGGCGAGATGGCTTTAACTCGATTGCACGCATTTAAACAGCAAATTAAACCTTTTTTACCAGAGTCTGCATTAATAGAAGATTACTCGCGCCGTTATGCGTACGGGACAGACGCCAGCTTTTATCGATTAATCCCTGAATTAATTGTATTAGTAAGCAATCAAAATCAAGCCCGGCAAGTGATCATTGCTGCCAACGAGCAACAGGTACCCATCACATTTCGCGCCGCTGGCACGAGTTTATCTGGGCAAGCAATTACCGATTCGGTATTAGTTTTATTGTGCGATAGTTGGAGCAAGTTTGAGATTATTGATGACGCCGAGGCAATCCGTTTACAACCGGCGATCATTGGTGCTCGAGTAAATCAAGTATTAGCCCCGTTTGGTAAAAAAATTGGCCCTGATCCCGCTTCAATTAATAGCTGCAAAATAGCCGGAATGGCGGCAAATAATTCATCGGGCATGTGTTGTGGGGTGGCGCAAAACAGCTATCACACAGTAAAAGATATGACCCTCATTTTTGCCGATGGCACTGTGCTAGATACGGCTGATAGCCAAAGCTGTAATGCCTTTTTACAAAGCCATAGTCTTTGGGTTGATGAACTAATGAGCCTTGTTGATAGGGTAAAGCAAAACCCCGATTTGAGTGAGCGCATCGCCCATAAATACCGTTTAAAAAATACCACGGGTTATGGTTTAAATGCACTGCTGGATTTTTCTGATCCAATCGAAATCATTAAGCACTTAATTATCGGCTCTGAAGGCACCTTAGCTTTTATCGCCGATATCACTTACCACACCGTGGTTGAGCATAAGTACAAACACACAGGTTTCTTTATTTTTGACGATATCAGCAAGGTGTGTGAGCTGGTACAAAGGCTGAGTGAAGTTGATGTTGCGGCCGTTGAGCTGCTAGATAAACGTGCCCTGATGTCGGTATCTGAGCACGCCATATTGCCAAAAGAAGTGGCCAGCTACCCAGAGCAATCAGCGGCACTGTTAATTGAGTTAAGAGCTGAAAATGCACAGGCTCTCGATGTGCTCACAAAGGTCACCGAACAACTTCTTGCTGAGTTTAAGCAAAGCCAACTGGCAGCGATTGAGTTTTCAGCAGACAGCGCCCGTAATGCGGCACTTTGGAATATCCGCAAAGGCACCTTTCCTGCGGTTGGCGCAGTGCGCGAAACTGGCACTACTGTGATTATTGAAGATGTTGCTTTTGCTCTTGATAAATTAGCTGAAGGCGTGAATGCGCTGCATCAATTATTTATCAAATATGGTTATGATGAAGCCATTATTTTTGGGCATGCCCTTGCCGGAAATCTGCACTTTGTATTCACCCAAGCTTTTGATACACCAGAACAAGTAAGCCGATACGAACAATTTATGGCTGATGTGGCGAACTTAGTAGCGGTTGAACTAAAAGGGTCATTAAAAGCTGAGCATGGTACTGGGCGTAACATGGCACCGTTTGTTGCCACCGAATGGGGAGACGATGGCTTTGCGGTGATGGTTGCGCTTAAAGCATTATTCGATAAACAAAATATTCTTAACCCTGGGGTTATTATAAATCACGACAAAAATGCTCACACTCAGCATTTAAAAGTCATGCCAAAAAGTGATGATATTATCGATACCTGTATTGAATGTGGTTTTTGCGAAGTTGTTTGCCCGTCAAAAGGGCTTAGCTTAACACCGAGGCAGCGTATTACTTTATGGCGACACCGCACCGAGTTACACAATCAATTGCTAACAACCGAAGATTTAGCAAGCAAGCAGAAGTTAAATCAAAAGCTCAGTGTTATCGAGGCCGACTTTAAATACCTTGGTATTGATACGTGCGCGGCAACGGGCCTTTGTGGCCTTAAATGCCCGGTGGGAATAAACACGGGCGAATTTATTAAATCGCTCAGAGCAGAGCAAGCCTCATCGAACAAAGTTGCGCGATCATTATCACGTTTTGCTAGCAAGCATTTTGCGGTTGTTGCTAAGGGGGCACGGTTTGGTTTAACCGTGATGCAGGTGCTCGAAAAAGCAATCGGCAGCAGTAACCTAAGAAACCTGAGTAAACCTGCTAATAAGTTGCTTGGTACACCGCTGTATTACTCGGCATGGCCAAGAGCTGAGCAACCAATTAATAGAAAGCTTCAACAACCCCAACAAGCGAAAAAGTTGGTGTATATGCCTAGCTGCGCCAGCCGGATTTTTGCGGCTGATAAACTTGCCGATGATAAGCGCCCACTGCTAGATGTTATTTATTCACTCGCAGCCAAAGCTGGCTATGAAGTGCTACTTCCGAAACAAGCCGATTCACTTTGTTGCGGTATGCCATTTGCTAGCCAAGGCTTTAATGAAGAGTCTAAAAATAAAAGTAAGCAGTTACTTACTGAGCTCGAGACGCTTTCAAATAATGGCCAATATCCCATTGTTTTTGATGCCAGCCCTTGTGCACTTACTACTCTTAATGCCGCGCAAAATACAGCTCTCACAATTTATGAAAGTGCCGATTTTGCAGCCCAGCATTTACTGCCTAATTTGCAGGTAACCCCCGTGCAAGAGCCGGTGATGCTCCATGTTACTTGTAGTTCTAAGCGATTAGGTAAAGAGCAAAGCCTAGTATCACTTGCCAAGGCATGTAGTAATGAGGTGATTATTCCAGCTGATATTGAGTGTTGTGGCTTTGCAGGTGATAAGGGCTTTAACTTGCCAGAACTCAATGGCAATGCGTTAAAAACTCTTAAACAACACGTGCCAAAAAACTGTAGTCGGGGTGTGTCTAATAGCCGTAGTTGCGAAATTGGTTTAACTGAACACAGTGGCATTAGTTATCAGTCAATTTTGTATCTACTCGATAAGCAAAGTACAAACAAATAAGTTTAGGAGAAAAAATAATAATGAAGTTCCTTACACCAGTCATATTGTTGATGCTTACGGCATGCTCAACAGTCAAACTAGACCAAAATAATGGGAGTAAGCCAACGCTTGTTGAAATCGCTCAAAAAGTAACCAGCGCTAAAGTAATTATTTTGACAGATCATACATTGCCGGGTCATTTAAATTTAAGCAGTGGTGGAGCTGCAGATAAAGAGCGGTTATTTATCGATCCTGCGGCTGATGTTTTTGCTCAGCAACTAAGTGAACATGGGTTGAAATCTACCATATTGAAAGTCGAAGACATGATCCCCGAAGATATAATCACCACTAAAGAGCAATTTGATCAAGCGTATGCAAACTACGACCAATTATTGAAGCAAGCTGTAGCACAAGGAGATACGATTATCTCTTTACACTTTGATGCTGACATTATTATGGGGAAAGATTACAAAGACAATCAACTGTATATTGGTGGCGTACAAATTATTTTGGATGAGCGTGCAGTTAGTCCAGAAACATTTAAATTAAGTTATTACTTGCTCCACGACTATCCTTTGTTTGATACCCTCAACAGTGCTGGTTTCAGAACGCGGCCTGGTTATCAGGATAAACCCCGCTATCAAAATAATTTAACCTTAAACATTACTGGTCACTCATCTGGTGGGGGGATTTTATTGGAGCTTGCACCTCAGGAACAAGCTATACGCTTATATGATACTCCCGAAAATACAGCACACGCACTTATACCCGCTTTAAGTGTTTTAGCTAAAGCGGTATCTGACTTTCGTAAGTATTTATAAAACAGTACGTTGACCTGCATTAGTAAATGCATTTAATAACCAATTTAATGCGGGCCCTGTTGTATTTTTATGTTGCCATACTAAGTCTATACAATGCGGAAAGGTGACTGTTTGGTGATCTGTTTGTAAGATCACCAAGTCACCGTCTTTGACTGCATTTTTAACTGCATGTGCCGGTAATTGAGCCCAACCAAAACCACTTTCTACTATTTCGAGCAGCATCGAGACGTCATTAACATACCAACTTTGGTTAGAAAGCCCACTATCAAAGCGCCTAAAACCTGATTCAGTATCGGTAATACGAATATGTCGTTGCAATGCCAGATCGTCAGTTGATACTTTATTTAATTGTGCTAATGGGTGGCTTGGTGCAACTACAGTGTAGTAGTGGGCATGGCCTATCCCCCTAAAAGTGACTTGCTCTGGATAGTCATCCACACTTAATGAAACTGCTAAGTTTGCTTTACCTTGCTCAACAAGTTTAAACGCGCTTTTATGAGATGCAGCTACTAGCAGTAAAGAGGTAGAGGCAAACTTTTGATTAAACTTGTCGAGAATTTTTAGTAGTTCGTATTTAGGAAATGCTAATTCGTCATAGGCAATGATTAATTCGCTTTCTATATCGGCAGCAATATGAGTAATGCGAGTTGATAAGTTTTTATGGCTATTTGTGACACTGCGAATGTCATTATATATAGCGAGCCCTTTATCGGTTAATTTAGGCGAACGTGTTGTTCTATCAAACAATAAAAAGCCTACATCCACTTCTAAATTACTGATCAAGCCACTTATAGAAGATTGTGCTTTATTTAATTTTCTTGCTGCTGCCGAAAAACTGCCTTGCTCTACAGAAACAATAAATGCTTCTAATTGTTCAATTGAGAATTGCATCTGACTTATCGCTTTAACCTATAGTTTCTAATTTTTACTAACTTAGCTTATCAGTCAAGCTAAAGTTAATAAATTGAAAAGAATAATTTATACCTAAAATAAATAAAAATAGAAATAATTTAAAGTTAAAAGGGGCAAACATGGTAGAGTTGAGATTAACAAAGGTTGCAATGTTCGTTGCTGCAGGCCTATATAGCATATGCTCACACGCGTCAGATGAGCTTGAACAAAAAGAGCAGCAAGTAAAAGATAAACAGCAGCTGGAAGTCATTGAAGTCACGTCTTCAGGGCGCAGTACGATTGCAACAAAAACAGCAATGAATATTAGCGCAATAGGTGAAGAAGAGCTACGCCGTAAAAACATCGCTGATATTAAAGCATTAATTCAAGATAGTACAGTAATTAGTTCTCCTGGTAATAGCTCTCGTTTCGCAGACTCGGTAACGGTTCGTGGTCTAAATGTGGCAAACGTTAATGCAAATAATTTAGAGCGCTTCACTACATCTACTTTAGCGTATTACCTTGATAGCACACCTCTACCTAATATCGCTTATAGAATTAAAGATGTTGCGCGTGTAGAAACATTATTAGGTCCGCAAGGGACACTCTATGGCGGTGGTAGCCTAGGTGGTACTGTGCGTTATATTACAAACAAGCCTCAACTTGGTGATTTTCAGTTCGATTTTAATACGAGTGTTTATCAAGTAAAAAAAGGCAGCGTGAGTAATGATACTGATATGACAGTGAATGTACCTGTTAGCGACTCTGTTGCTTTGCGTGTGAATGTTGCTCGATTGGATGATCGCGGCTTTACAGACCGAAAAATGAACGCGGTTTGGCTTGAAGACAATGAAACGCGTTTTGGTACTCCTGACCGTGCAAAAGAGCTCTACCAAGACGATGACTGGGAGCGAACAGACTCTGCGAGAATACAACTGCTATGGCAGCCGAATGATGATTTTAAGATTAACTTTTCACATATTGAGCAAGACCAACTCGCTCATGGTACACGTGGTGTCAGCCTTTGGGACGTTGCAGAAGCTTGTGCTGCTGAAGGGGTGAGTGACACTGATTGTACATACACAGATCCAACCGCTCCTTTACAAGTTGATGAATACACGGTGCAGTCTGTACACGAAGAATACTCTGATCGTGGGTTTAGTATGTCATCCATCGATATTGATTGGTCACTGAGCTTCGCACAGTTATCTAGTAGTACAGCTATTTATGACGATGAACGTGTAGGTCAAGGTGATTATATTGGTGAAGGGTACATTTACTATGGCTGGATCCCAGGTTTGAGTGCTGCAGATACACGCGAATCAGCTTTTATGACATTTGATAATAGCAATGAAGGCTTGAGTCATGAAACACGATTAACTTCAACAAATTCAGGGCCATTATCATGGATTGTTGGTATCTACTACACAGATACTGATAGTAGCTTAAAATTTTGGGAACATTTTAAAGGGCTTGATCAAGCCATGTTTGATGCTTGGGGAGGGTTCGATGCGAATGCGCAATACCCTAGCAGAAAACAGGGAGATATTGGTTATTATGAAGACATATCGTCAAGTTATAGTGAGCTTGCTCTATTTGGTGAGGTGACTTACGAAGTGACTGATGCATGGGATATTACGCTTGGTGCCCGTGTTTTCAATTGGGAAGATAAAGCATATAAGAACATTAGTGATTACACAGGAGCAATAGGTGTAACAGAGGATGTGTCTAAAGGTGAAGGCAAGGGAGAGAGCATATTTAAATTTAATACATCCTATGATATTAATGCCGATAACCTATTTTATTTCACTGCTTCTGAAGGGTACCGTCGTGGCGGAACGAATGGTTTTCGTGATGAAGGCGAACTAGTCGTTAAAGAGTCAACGCAGCGTTTTGAACCAGATACGACGACCAACTATGAGCTAGGCTATAAAGGCTATATGCTTGATAAGGACCTTTACATCCAAGCAAATATTTTCAAAATTGAATGGCAAAATACACAAACATATTACGATCAAACTTTAGCAGGTATTTTCCCACTCAATGGCACTGCAAATGGTCCAGACTCTGAGTCTATGGGGTTCGAAATGCAGTTGCGTTATGCACTTACAGATGAGTTAGCGTTCAAGCTTAGCAGTGCAACGTCTGAAGCTGAGTTTACAGAAACAAAAACAGTCTGTTTATACGAAGGTGCTGATGATATGCCCGACCAAGAATGTAGTACTTGGGTGGCTGGTGATAAGTTAGGTGGTGCTCCAAAATGGCGTCATAATGCCAGTGTTGATTACAATACTGAGTTGGGTGATGGTTACTTAAGCGCGAACTTACGTGCCCGCTATACTGATAAAGTATTGAGCGGTCGTCAAAGCCGTGGAGAAGATCCATTTATTTTTGATGCTTACACAACACTTGATGCATCAATCACCTATGGCAAAGACAGCTGGAATGCAACGTTGTGGATAGATAACTTAGCGAATGATTTAACACAAACATCTTATCAACGTGTAGCTGGGCCTTGGGGGTATCGTAGTATTAGTCAGCGCCCGCGTACAATTGGATTGAATTTCTCGTATAGCTATTATTAATGGTGTAAAGTAATTATTCTAATAATAAAAGATAGTGGGTGTTTAATGCTTTTTACGTATTAAACACCCTTTCATTTAGATGATTACAAGATATTCTCACTTAATTAATTCACAGATAGTTTTTTCTCACCTATTAACCCAACTTCCACTTCTATTTGCAGCTGTTGTTGCTTCGGGTAGTAGCTTATTAATGCCAAGTGTCATTGGTGCTTACCTTCGTTTTTCGGATTTAACCCAGTCACAAATCAGTGTTATGGCTAGCCTTGAAATGGCGGGCGTATTGTTAGTAAGTGCGACCAGTTTTATATGGTTAAAATTTATAAATTTTCAGAGGGTAATTGTCATTTCAATCGCACTATTAATTGCTCTAAACAGTGCGACGGTCGTTTTTAATAATCAACCTTGGGCAACAGAAATAGGTTTAATTTTACGTTTTATTGCTGGTTTGGTGACAGGTGTCGTTTATTCAACCGCGGTGTATTTGCTTGCCCAAAAAGGAACTGCTACAGGCGCATATGCTTGCCTCGTTAGCTTGCAAATACTCTATGGGAGTATAGGTTTTTTACTGCTCCCAGTGCTTACCCAAACAATGGGCCTAAATAGCATTTATGCATTTTTTAATTTAGCCGCTTTATTTTCTCTCGTCTTATGTGCCCGGTGTGGTTTATTTACTAAGCCTGCAAGTTCATTACTTGCTCAAAATAATGAAAAGATGCAAGCAAGAAACAAAACTAATATCTCTGCGATTGTGCAGGGATTTCTGGCTATTGTTGCATACTACATCGTGCAAGGTAGCTTGTGGGTTTATATCGAACCCATTGGTTTAGCAAAAGGGTTGAGCGCAATTCAAGTTGGTTTGATACTCAGCATAGGTTTCTCACTAAGTATTTTAGGATCTCTATATTGCCAAAAATTCTATGCAAGGTACGGCATTGGCAGAGTTATTTGGGGAGTGTTGCTATTGCAATTGGGTTGCTTGTATTTATTATATTTGCCACTTTCAAACACATACAGCCTATTTGTTTTTGCATTAACGACAATAGTTTACCAGCTTTTGTGGAGTTTTGTTGTACCGTTTATGATGACTTTGATGAGTTCCAGTAATGCTGGTGGCGGTTACAGTGCTTTGAGTATTAGTGCTTTTAAGATAGGTTTGATCATTGGTCCACTTTTAGCTGTAAAAATCACCTCAAGCTTTAGTTATCAAACTTTAATTCTAGTGTCTGGCTTGGGACTTATAATCTCAGCATATTTTCAGTACAAAGCTTCAAAGAATATTAATTATGCAATTTATTCAAGATAAGTTTATTGCATTTTGTCATTGCGATTATGCGCAGTTACATATCGCTTTAAACGATAGTTACTAAAGTGTTTTTGTTAATTAAATGTTTCATTATGAATCCAGGAATGTAGTAAAGATGGATAAATTTCTACTTTAACTGGAATCAAAATGAATAATAAATTTAATACACTCGCAGTAAGTACGCTCTTGCTAACAGCTGGAAACGCATTAGCTTTGTGCCCTGATGGCGCAAGTTATGATGAAACCTTGGATTTTTGCCGAATTGATAATGACGTTTTTGGTCCTTTTACCAAAGCAATGGTAGATAAGTGCCAGCAGTTTGGAGGGGGAAATGCGTGTACTTCCACCTATCAATACCCAGTTCAAGGTAACACGATCGATGTACTTCGCTGGTCTCAGTCATTTGCAACAAATATTCGTGGTGATGGAGATTGCCCAATAGGCGCTGTTCGTTCAACAGCTTATGGAGGGCATTGTTTCGAAGAATTAATTGGTGAACCCAATAATATATATGGGAATTTCAGCCAACAAGAAGTTGCGGCCTGTAATGAACTGGATGGAGGTGTAGCCTGTTATACAAATAGGTGGAGTGCAAGCTTTTACTTAAGTGTTAAAGGGAAGTTGGCTGAAGATAATACCGAAGGTGTAGAAGTTAAAAATCGTCTTGGCGTTTGGCTTTGGTATATAGATGAAGTGGGTTTAAATAAAACGCACACCCAATTAGCTGATGAGCTTTCGGCGATGGGTGTAAAGCGTATTTTTATTAAAATTGCTGATGATACGCAAAGCTGTAGTTTATTTACTGACGCTTGTTCAACAAGTACAACGAATATTTATAAATCGCGCGGTATAGAACCATGGGCTTGGTCTTATAATTATCCAGGCAGCTATAATGCGCAAGCAGATGCATTATTTGAGGCTGCGCAATATGGCTATGTTGGTTATGTAAGTGACGTTGAAGTTGAGTTTAACAACAAAACAGCTGAGCTACATAGTATGTTCCAAGCGTTTACAGCAGCACGCAACGATGCGATTAATGCAGGTTATACTGATAGCAGCTTTAAATTGGGGGCAACTACTTGGAGTAACCCAATTGCACAGGGAATGAATGTAGGCATTATTGACCAGTACGTAGATTTTCATATGCCGCAAACTTATGTTGAAGTTTGGGGGGCTTCATATATGGCAGATCCTAAACGCTGGATTGAAGAAGGTAATGCAGAGTATCGTTCTTTAGGCGCCAATAAACCTATTTGGCATATAGTGTCAACTGAATATGATGATATTAGTGCGGATCAATTAAATAGTTTCATTAGTGCGGCAGGGCCAAATACCTCGGTTTGGCGAGTGCCCGGCGGCTCGGTCCCGCAGGCCGTGTGGAATGATTGGCAACAAATAGATTGGCTGCGTGCTGTTTACGATAGTAATGTTCAGGGCAATTCAGGTAATAACACCATGCTAGAGTGGATGGCAGATACCCCAAATGACGATGAGACGCCTCCTCCTGTTCAAGCCGCTGTCCCCTACTATAAACAACTTAATAACTATTATGACCCTTATGGTACATGTTCTGTTACTTCTTTAGCTATGGTGACAGATATGGCAGGCTTTACTGATCCAATGGTAAATGGTCGCACGCCTGACTATCTTTACGAAGAGCTTGGAGGCGTATTACAAACCGTCCCAGCGTTAGAGTGGGGCTACAACCAAATGGCCCAGCGTGCAGGCAGTAGTAAGCGGGCTAATAGTAAAACCAATGCGACGATAACCGAGCTGCGTAATGCATTGAATGCAGGTAAAGTGGCTATTGTTCATGGCTGGTTTACCAATCCTGGCCATATCATGGTTGTAACAGGATTTGATGGCACACATTACACGGTGAATGACCCGTTCGGACAGTGGAACCTACAAAAATGGGGAAGCTATAATAGCGGTGTATCAGGTAAAGGGATACGCTATCCAAAAGCTGAGTTCGAATATGCCATCAATGATAATGGTACGGGTGATGATTTATGGTTACATATCTATGACTAAATAAGGCTTCCCAAGCCACCTAGGTGGCTTGGGATAGTTTTTTTGAGATTATTTTGCAGCGTTTCAACGAGCTATTAAATCTGTATCCAATTGGCGAGGTTTTTGCGGATAGATCACAACCTCAGTGACAAGGCTTATTGTTTTGGTTGGCAAAATTTTCTTGCTAACCTTAGCGCTCCAGCAAACTGATGGCTAGGAATTGCCTCTACTTTGACAACCCCCTTATTTGAAGTCATGCGATGGATGTACTGAGTGTTATCGAGCGCAATCCCCACATGAGTTATTACGCCTTCAGCCCAATTGCCGTAAGTATTTTTTAAGAAAATTAAATCACCTTCTAAGACATCACTCAACCGAGTTATTCTCTTGCCAAACTCATCTGATGCCAGTGAATCTGCATGTATTACAGCTAATTTGTCATCAACACCTAATAAATGAATATCCCAAGGCTGAGTGGTTTGTAAAGTTTTAAAATGCTCACCACACGCGCTAATTAATACTTCGCGAGTCCAGTTCATACATTGCTCAGTTTTACCAACCTTATAACCCTTACCCTGCCAAGTTAAAGCGGTTTCTACAACGGTAGCATTTGCAAAAATGTGACTACTAAACACAACCAATGTCACAGTTAAAAAACGTTTTTTCATTTATACCTTCCAAAAAATGCCTTTGCGGTAGCAGCCGTACATCACACCATAAGACACCATTAAAAACAGCAGTGAAAAGCTAAATGAAGCGAGGTAATCATTGCTGATCACTAATTGTATTAAGCCATAAATACTGCCTTTTAAACTGCTATCGCCGAGCGGGATCATAATTAATAGCCGTGCAAACACGCCCGCAAACATAAAAAATAATATCGCATTCGCACCAAATACAATAAACGGAGCGCCCCAACTACGCAGCTTATAAATATCTAAAATAGCACTGCACAGTGCATAGAAAATCGCTGCAAGCCCTGAGCTGAGTAGCACATAGCTCGGCGTCCATAAGGCTTTATTGATAGGTGTTATTGGTGCAATCGCATAGCCGGCAATAACGGCTAATGTGCCCAGTAAGATAAGTGTACGGGCTTGTTTTTTAAGGTCGGGTTGCTTAGTTAAATAAACCGCAGCCAATATGCCGCTTAGTGCACTCGCAATGGCAGGCAGTGTTGAGAACAGTCCTTCAGGGTCAAATGGCAGTGGCTTAGCATTGGCATAATACAGGTGATGACTACCAAATACGGTATTGTCTATGAAGGCACTTAAGTTATTGCCATGTAACCATAACCCACTCACTACCTCGCCGTTTGGCAAGGTATAAGGGATATAAAGCATGGCAGCGCCGTAAAACAATAAAAGAGTGATGCAAGTTATGGCTATTTTCTTAGGTGATAAATAAAGATAACAACACAGAGCTACTAAATAGACCAAACCGATACGTTGCAGCACGCCTAACACGCGCAGCTGCAATAACTTGTCATCAACCCAGCTAAAAGAAGGGTCTCGAAAGTTGTAATAAAATAGAGCTAAAAACCAACCTAGAGCAATGAGTTTGATGGTTCGAATAAAACCCGCTTTTAGTATGTGTTGATCACTGATCCCTTTAGCACGCAAGCTATTTACTGATAGCGTGATAGACATGCCGACAATAAAAATAAAAAACGGAAAAATTAAATCGGTAGGTGTCCAACCATGCCAGTCAGCATGCTTTAAAGGCCAATACATCGCTCCCCAGCTGCCAGGGTTATTCACTAATATCATTGCGGTAATAGTCAAACCGCGCATTACATCTAACGCCATCAGGCGATGTGAAGGGAGTTTATTGATGATCGCAGAACTATGTTTAAACATGGAAAATTTCTATATTTTTTCTTTATTGTAATAAATTATTCCTTTTGAGCAAGTTTATTTGTCAATATAAATTTTGATTTTATTGCATCATCATTGAGCTAAATCAAATTATGACGAAAGTTTTATAGAGGCTGTAGTAATAAATTGCTAGTATAAATGTATTAGATGTACCCGATATGGACATTGGGCTTTGATATGAGAATTACAGTGCTTAATGGTCTTAAGGCAGGTTTAAATCTGCGCCGCTTAATTTTATTATTAGCGTTTTCGGCAACGCTAATCACCTCTCTAAACAGTTATTACTCGAGCTATCAAGTTCAAAAGCAACAACTAATAGATAAAACGCTTGAAAATCACAAAGCTTACGCAGCTAAACTGGTATCGGCCACCGATAATTTTTTATTGGCGGCGCAGCAGCAACTGGCTTATGTAGGTAAAATTCTTGAAAATGACTTTAATAATCAAGAGTTGATAAATGCTGAAGCAGAACGATTAAGGTTACAAACTAACAGTTTTAACTCGACCATTATTGTTAATAAACAAGGTGATATCTTAGGGGTATCACCGCAATCCTTAAAACTTAAAAATCGCAAAGTTGATAGTTTTGGGACTAAAGCTGCGCTTTCTTATCGAACCCCGATGATCAGCGAACCGTATATTTCGATGGCGGGAAATTTGCTGATTTTTATTTCTCAGCCTTTATTTGATAAGCAAGGTGAATTCATTGGCTATGTCGGCGGTACATTATATTTGAAGCGCACAAGCATTCTAAACCAGCTTTTACAAGTTCACTATTATCGCGATGGTTCATATTTATATGTTGTTGATGAGAATCATCGCTTGCTTTATCACCCTGATACAAAAAGGATAGGGGAGCAAGTTTTTGAAAACCCTGTGATCAAGGCTGTTTTGAAAGGACAAGCCGGAACTGAACTATTAAGTAATAGCAAAGGGGTTGAAATGTTGGCTGGCTTTGCTCCTTTAACCGTTGCTCCTTGGGGAGTCATTGCACAACGACCCCTTGAAGACACATTAGCACCGCTTGATAATTTAATGTGGCAAGTCTTCATAAAAACGGCGCCTGTGGGTGTCATCACTTTAATATTAATTTGGGTATTAGCTAGAAAAATAGCGAGCCCATTGAGGCAACTTGCTGAAACCGCAAATACGTTGGATAGGCCAACCACAACACGCGAGTTAATGCTAATTCGTTCATGGTATTTTGAAAGTAATGAGCTTAGAAAAGCAATGTTAAAGGGAGTTGGTTTATTACACAGTAAAATTGGTTTGTTACGTCAAGAAGCACAGACAGACTCACTAACAGGGTTACACAACCGTAGAAGCTTTGATGCGCAGTTAAGCCATTTTATTGCACAGCGCTGCCCGTTTGCAGTTTTGGCAATCGATATTGACCACTTTAAGCGGGTTAACGACGAGTTTGGGCATGATATTGGTGATGTGGTATTACAGTCGCTTGCTAAAATTTTGTTAGATGTAACTCGTGATAGCGACGTTGTTGCTCGTACTGGCGGAGAAGAATTTATTGTGATCATGCCAAGAGTTGAGGTCAAACGGGCGTATCAACTTGCAGAGCGCTTGCGGATGCGGATATCTGAAAGCTACATTGACCCTGTTGGCTGCATTAATGTATCTATTGGTATTTCTGGTTGGCCGATTGAGCAACTGAACATTGATGAAGTACTTAAGCTCGCTGACCAAGCCTTATATCAAGCTAAAAAAACAGGTCGTAACCGCTCGGTTGTTGATGCAACATATAGCCAAGACCTTACACCCGTTTCTGAGCCTTTAATCTTGGAATAAGTTATTTAATGTGCAATAGTGGATGCTATTAAGTTATTTATGGAAAATCAAAATGGCATTCACATTGTTGGCTCGTTTAACTAAATCCACTTCTCTTTTAGGTATTGCGCTTATGAGTGCAAGCGCTGCTTGTGCCAGCCCAAGCGATGATAAACGTAGCGAATTTGTGGATGTTGGTGCTTTGCTACCTAATGCTGTGTTAGATATTCGTTATTTTGGCCATCATAACTTTGTTGGCAAACCAGTTGATGGTTACAACGCGCCAAAATGTTTATTGCACAACAGTGCGGCCTCTGCGCTTAAAAAAGTGCAAGTAGCAGCGCAAACCCAAGGCCTGAGCTTGAAAATATATGATTGTTATCGCCCGCAGCGCGCTGTTGATCACTTTGTGCGTTGGGTAAACGATTTAGAAGATACCCGTACTAAAGCTGAGTTTTATCCAAACTTGGGCAAAGACAAACTGCTTGGTGATTACATCGCTGCTAAATCGGGTCACAGCCGTGGCTCAACGATTGATTTAACCTTAGTTGATGCAAAAGGCAAAGATCTCGATATGGGCTCACCATTTGATATGTTCGACACTCTTTCTAACACCGACGACCCACGCATTAGTGCAGAGCAAAAAGCCAATCGATACAAATTAAAAAGCCTGATGACTGAGGCCGGTTTCGCGCCTTATTCAATGGAATGGTGGCATTTTACTTACCAACCGCAAGCATACCCCGAAACCTATTTTGATTTTGTGGTGGAGTAGGTAAAACAGCTTTAAGCTTTCAGCTGTAAGTTTTAAGCCGAAAAGTGTTGTTTTTGAATGTTAAGTTAGCTTGATTAAATGGCGTTGAATGTTAGACACGCCATGCAAGTATGACGCCTACGGTTTGATGTAGGCGTGAAACTTGTTTCGCGCGTCTGACGGCAGATAGCTGAAGGCTGACAGCTTCTTTACTGCGCTCTACCCAACCTACATCACCTCTTTTATCGGTGAATAATCAACTTTAATTTCAACAACATCTACGTTGGCATTTTGTTTAAAAGCGTTTTGTACTTTTAATAAATCAGTGTCTTTTTCAGCAAGGTAGCGATAGCTTTTGTTGGTCATTTTTTTCAGCGTATATTGGCTGCTAAGCTCAACTGGTAAGGTATTTTCTTTTAGCGTTAGGTAAATTGCTCCAGTGGCGATGCCGCGCTCTTGCATTGCGTGATTAAAGACTTCTGTGCCTTTGGTTAAAGTTGGTGCATCAAAGGTAATTTTTTCACCATTATTACTAAAAGCATTCGTCGATTTTTGTTTGTTGATTTCGACTGCTTTTTTAACATCTTTAACTGAAATTTGTTCTTTTTGTGAACTGGTTGTTGGCTGTTGTACTGTATCTTGCTCGCTTATTTCATTTTTTTGACAGCCTGATACTAGTGCTAATGCTAGTGTAAGTGCTTGTATCTTAATTGTTTGCTTCATTTTAATCCTGTTTGTTAGTTACTTTTGTTTACAATTCGTTCTGTTTTTTAATTGCTATATTGGGTACATTGACGGCGGTTATGATTGTTAACCGAAAATACAAATATAACAATAGGAACGTAAGGAATGTCTCAATTTAAAGTAACAGCAGTTGCTACTATGGTAACGGCTATCTTGGCATCATCTCAAGTGCAGGCTAGTGAACAAACTCGCTTCTATAATGCTTCAAGCGTTAGCTCTCAAGTGCAATTCAACCCTCAAGTATCTCAGCAACGTGCATTAGCTGAGCGTAGAACTGTATCGGGTCACAAATCAATTTTCGATGAGCAATTAGGTAAAGCTACGTTCTTATGGAATGCAGTAGGTCAAGCTAAACCTGATATGGCGATGGTGCTTCCTGAGCTACGCAATGCCTATGCTGCAGATTTTTATTTAAATGCCTTAACGGGTGTTAGCACCGCTAAAAAAGGCGTCTCAAACGCAGTATTAACGGATTTATCTGAGCAAAAGCTTGGTTCAATCACAGCTAAATATAAGCAAAAAGTACATGACATTGAAGTATTCAACCGTGAATACAACCTGATCATGGACAAAGAATACAACCTAGTTGCAGGTTCTGGCTATTTTGCTAACACAAGTTCAAATGCAACGCAGTCGTTCGCACCGCTTGCTGAATTTGTAGGTGCAGAGCAAAGCATTAAACGTGCAATTAAAGAACTTGCTGATATCGACGTGTCACTAACTAAGTCAACAGAACAAGGTGACTATGTTAAATACACTGTGTCTAACCAAAACGGTGACAAAGTTGTATTAGGTCAGCCTCGTGCTAAGAAAGTATTCTTTGAAGTAGCGGGCGAGCTGCAATCTGCATACTATGTTGAAGTAGAAGTTGCTGATAAAAACAGCTTAGAAAGCGATTACTTCAGCTACGTTATTGGCGCGCAAAACAGCAAAGTTTATTTCAAGAAAGACTTAAAAGCACACGCGGCAGACTTTAACTACCGTGTATGGGCTGACGAAGATGGTTACCCGTGGGAAGGTCCACACGGTGACGTGATCCCAGCTGATGGCCCAGATCAAATTGATGAAACTGAAATCCTAGATGCACCACTTGTAAGCTTGTCTTACTACAAAAAACTAAGCACGATGGATCCGTGGCTTGCTGATGACGCTACAACAACATCAGGTAATAACGTATTTGCTTATGCTGATGTTATCGCACCACAAGGTTTTACAGAAGGTGACTTCACAGCTGAAACCACATCAGATTACACATTTGACTACCCTTACCAAGTTGATCAAGTAGCAAACAGCTACGACAACCGTAAAGCGGCGATCGTTAACTTGTTCTACATGAACAACTTCTTACACGATTTCTTCTATGACCATGGTTTTGACGAAACATCAAATGTTGCACAAGTATCAAACTACGGCCGTGGTGGTGTAGAAGGCGACCCTATCGAAGCACAAGCGCAAGATAATAGCGGTTTAAATAACGCTAATATGGCAACACCTGCTGACGGTGCAAGCCCACGCATGCAAATGTACTTATACAACTCGAAAGATGCGAAAGTGGGTGTAGATTTCGGTGTGGTTGTTACATCTGACGAATCAATTGGTCTACTTGAGTCTTCTAAAGTATCTGGCTTTGGTCAAATGCAATTTGCTGATATCGCAGGCGAAGTTGTTCGTTTAGTTGACGGCAATGATGTAGATTCTGGTAGCGTAACAGATGGCTGTGAACCTGCAACAAATGCAGCAGAACTAGCTGGCAAAATTGCGCTAGTTGATCGTGGCTCTTGTAACTTCACAGCAAAAGTACTACACGCTCAAGAAGCGGGTGCAATTGGTGCTATCGTTGTAAACAACAACCCAGATACAGATGAGCCAGCGCCAATGGGCGGTGAAGACGATGCAGTGATCATTCCTAACATGGGTCTGAACTATGCTGACGGTCACGCACTTTACGATGGTATCGCTGCAGGCGACACTGTTACTGTGAACATGTTCAACAAAGCAACGTTAAAAGACGGTACGCTAGATAACGGTATTATTGCTCACGAATGGGGTCACTATATCAGTAACCGTTTAGTGGGTAACTCATCAGGTCTTATCAACTTCCAAGGCCGTGCGATGGGCGAAGGTTGGGGTGATTTCCACTCGCTTATGTTCATTGCTAAAGCTGATGACATTAACATTCCAGGTAACGACAAGTTCCAAAAAGCGTACGGTAGCGGTACTTTCGTAGAAGATTTCTACTACGGTATCCGTCGTGTTCCATATTCAACTAATATGGAAGTAAACCCGCTGTCTTTCCGCCACATTACTGAAAATGAAGGTGCTGATGTAGGCATTGCACCAACAAGTGTTGCTTCACCACACGCAGCAGGTGAAATTTGGGCAACTATGCTTTGGGAAAGCTATGTAGCACTTATCAACGAGCACGGCTTTGAAGACGCGCAAAACCGCATGGCTAACTACTTAGTTGCTGGTTACAAGCTAACCCCTGTTGCTCCGCTATACACAGAAGCACGTGATGCTATCTTAGCAGCAGCGTACGCAGTTGATCCTGAAGATTACAAACTAATCTTAGGTGCATTTGCTAAGCGTGGTATGGGCTTAGGTGCTGTAGCACCAGAGCGTTTCAGCGAAGATTTAACCGGTGTTGTTGAATCAGACAAAATGAAACTTGCTAGCTTCACATTGAAAGATGTGGCAATGAATGCAAACTACAACGGTGCGGAATTAGGTTATTGTTCAAACGATAACGTGCTAGATAAAGGCGAAACAGGTACATTAACTGTTAGCATCATGAACACAGGTAGTGAAGTACTAACGGGTACACAAGCACAGTTAACAGTTGTTAGCGGTCACGATGTAACATTCGAAAATGATGGTTTAATCACATTCGACGATACAAACCCGTATGCTTCGCAAACAAGCGCGCCTATCATGTTTACATTAAATGATGCAGGCACTGCTGATACACTTGAAATCGAAGTGTCATTCCCTGAACTGTCTGCTGATGACGAAATTGTTGAAGCAGCAAGCGATACAGTATCTTACCTTGTGAACATGGACTTTGAAGATAAAGCACCAATGAGCTCACAAACAGCTGACGATATGGAAGTAGCAGGTGCATCATTACGTGATTGGAAAGAAAACGTAATGACAGGTGATGACTTAGCTGTTGGCACACAACGTATGGCAACGGGCGGTAATATCAACTTCTTTAACAGCTTTGGCTTTGGTCTTGGCGAGCAAACCATGTACCTAAACAACAATGACTTCCAGTCTGATGTTGCGGTTGAGTCAAGAGAGTTTGATATCGGTTTTGCGGGTGACTTTGAAGTTTCATTCTGGCACTTCTACCGAATCGAAAACGAGTGGGATGGTGGTGTTGTAGAAATTAGCGTAAACGACGGTAACTGGGTTGATGTTACTGAAATAGGCGGTACATTTGATGTAGGTTACGATGGCCCGTTAGAAGATAACGATGCGCAAGCACTACAAGATCGCGATACCTTCACAGGTAACAATATTAACGATGGTGTTTATGGTAACTACGAAACAATTCGTTTCGGCACTGAATTAAACGGTAACCGTGCTAAATTACGTTTCCGTATGTCATCAGATAGCTCTGTACGTGATTTAGGTTGGTGGATTGATAACGTAACTGTTAGCAATGTAACATCACCAATCTTCTCAAATGTAATTGCAGGTGATGCATTAGCATGTGATAACGCACTACCGTTATTATCTGTAACTGGTGATACGTCTGTTTCTGAGTCTGCTTCAGGCACATTAACAGCAACAGCAACAGACCGTAACAGTGATGACACGCTAAGCTACACGTGGACGCAACTAAGCGGTACTACAGCAACGCTTACAGGTGCTGACACAGCAACTCTAGGCTTCACGCCTGGTGCTATTTCAAGCGATGACGAGTTAGTATTTGAAGTAACAGTGAGCGATGGTACAGACTCTGTATCTGAGCAGTTCACAGTTGCTGTAACTAACGAAGCTGAGCCAGTAGAAGAGAAGAAAGTAACTAAATCTAGCAATGGTAGCTTTGGTTTCTTAACACTACTACTTGCACCACTAGCGCTTATCGGCCGTCGCCGTAAACGTAAATAAGACTTTTAAATAGTGATAACAAAGCCCTTACAGTTCCCTGTAAGGGCTTTTTTGTTTTTAAGTTAGCGAGGGGAAAGTTAGCGAGGGGAAAGGTACGAGGGAAAAGGTACGAGGGAAAAGGTACGAGGTAGCAGCAATTTTACATCGCGTCCTAGGCCCTAGCACCTGATGTTTACATTCGTAGGCGTGAAGCTTGTTTCGCGCGTCTGACGGCTGATAGCTGAAGGCTGACAGCTCCTTTTACTATCGTTGTGGGGTCATCAACACTCGATAACCCCACGATTCAGCTTACCGTTTAAGGCTTTTAGCTATTGAACGGTTGCTTTTAGGCCGCGGCGTTTTAATAATGCTGATGTGTCTGGCTCTTGACCGCGGAATGCTTTGTACGATTCCATTAGGTCACGTGAGTTACCGACTTCTAAAATTTCTTTACGGTATTTATCACCGATTTCACGTTTTAGACCGCCTTGCTCTTGAACAAAGGCAAAGGCGTCTGCCGCTAAGATTTCACTCCACATATAAGCATAATAACCCGCTGAGTAACCGCCGCCCATTGAATGTGAGAAGAAGGCTGACTTATAACGAGGTGGTACAAATGCTACATCAACTCCATGTTTTGCAAGCGCTTGTTGCTCAAACTTTTCAATGTCTTGTAAAGGAGCATCAGCAGAGAGTGAATGCCATTCCATATCAAGTAATGCAGCAGCAACGTATTCTAGGGTATCAAAACCTTGGTTGAAGCTACGTGATTGAATTACTTTTTTCAGTAGCTCATCAGGAATTGGCTCGCCAGTTTTATGGTGTTTCGCATAGTTAGCGATAACTTCAGGATACATTGCCCAATCTTCTTCAAATGTTGATGGGAATTCAACGAAGTCACGTGATACTGAGGTGCCAGATAGAGTAGGGTACTTCACGTTTGAGAACATGCCGTGTAAGCCATGGCCTAGCTCGTGGAAGATCGTTGTTGCTTCATCATAACTGATAAGCGTAGGTTCGCCATTCGCGCCTTTTTGAATGTTCATTACGTTTACGACAACTGGCTTTTGTTCCTTAAGGCCAGATTGTTTAACGAAAGAAGTCATCCATGCACCACCACGTTTACCTTCACGCGCGAAGTAGTCAGCAAAGAAAATGGCTAAGCTTTTACCATTTTCATCAAATAACTCATAGGCTTTTACATCCGGGTGATAAACCGGAATATCGTTACGTGGTTTAAAGGTGATACCGTATAAACGGTTCATGGTGAAGAATACGCCGTCTTCTAGAACACGGTTGAACTCGAAATATTCTTTCACTGCATTTTCGTCAAGGTTGTATTTATCTTTACGCACTTGCTCTGCGTAGAATAACCAATCCCATGGCTGTAATTTGAACTGCTCACCTGACTCATCAATCTTAGCTTGAATTGCAGCTGCTTCTGCGTTGACGTTCTGCATTAATGCAGGGATCATGCTCGCAAACATATCAAATACAGCGTGTGGTTTTTTCGCCATTTGCGACTCTAAACCAAAATCAGCCCAGCTGTCGTAACCTAATAGTTTTGCTTTTTGAGCACGTAACTGAGCAAGTTCTGCCACGATATCACGGTTACTATTTTCGCCCGATAATGCACGCTCAGCTGATGCACGCCATACTTTTTCACGTAAATCTCGGTTTTTCAGTGTTGCCAGAATAGGCTGACGCGTGGTGTTTGTGATCTTAATTAGGTATTTACCAGGGTGGCCAGCTTCAGCTGCGGCATTGGCAAGCTGCTCAATTTGACCTGCTGGTAAGCCTTCAAGCTCTGCTTTGTCATCCACTAAAACAACATTTGTTTTAGTCAGTGCTAATAAGTTTTGTGAGAACTGAGTTGTTAAGCTCGAGTGCTTCGTATTGATATCACGAATTTGTTGTTTTTGTTCTGCACTTAATTTTGCGCCAGCACGCACAAAACGTTTGTAGTAAACGTCTAATAAACGCTTTTCTTCAGCAGTTAAGGCAAGGCTGTCAGTTTCGCTGTGAATAGCCGCTACTTTCTCAAAGAGTGCTTTATTTAAGAAAATATTGTCGCTATGAGCCGCTAGTTTTGGCGCTAATTCTTTTTGTAATTCACGACGTGCCGGGTTTGAATCCGTACCCGCTAAGTTATAAAAAATACTGCGTGTGCGTGTTAATAGCTCACCACTTTTCTCAAGCGCAACAATCGTATTGGCAAAATCAGGCTTCGCTGGGTTGTTGATAATAGCTTGTACTTCAGCCATTTGCTCAGTCATGCCTTTATTAAATGCCGGCATGAAATGTTCATCTTTAATCGTACTGAAATCAGGCGTTTCGTATTGTAATACACTTTTCACAAACAGTGGGTTAGCTTGCTGTTCGGCAGCAACAGGTGCTGATTGCTCTGATTTAGGCGTTGATGTTGTTGTTTGTGGTTCTGAACAGGCTGTGAGTAACAGCGCAGAACCGATCGCGGTTGCGATTAGGTGTTTCATAGTTTTTCTCTTGTCATTTTTAAAATTAAAGTGTGTCGATATAACCTTGCACATACGTTTTATAAGCTCTTGATTTGCATAGCGGTTAAAACGAATTACAAAAAGTGCTACAAAAAAGCACTTATGTGAGGCAGGTATCACCATGTGATCAATGAGCCCAGCATACTGTGTCTTACTACAATTGACCTCATACGTTGCGATAAGGTGATCACTGGCTGCGATAAGTCGTTAAAATTCTCTAAGATCGGAAAGCCACTTATTACTTTGCAGCTTAAATAGCCTGATCCAACTAATCTTTTTGACTCATAACAGTGTCCAAATTAAAACTTTATGGTATGTTATATTGTAACAGTTTAATCTGCAATCAATCTTGCCATGGAGTGCATTTTTTTACGATAAGTTGCAAATGTTGCTGAATAAGCAAGGAGTCATATGGCTATCATAATCAAACACGCCTGCGTTGTTAATGAAGGACAGCGCGAAATAAACGATGTACGAATTGCTGGTAATCGAATCGCTGAAATTGCCAAAGATATCAGTGCCAAGGCCAATGATGAGGTAATTGATGCAAGCGGTCTGTTGCTATTACCAGGCATGATCGACGATCAAGTTCATTTTAGAGAGCCAGGCCTTACCCACAAAGGTACGATCGCCAGTGAATCTGCCGCGGCAGTGGCAGGTGGCATTACAAGCTTTATGGAAATGCCTAATGTCTCACCTTCGACTACCACGACAAAAGCACTTGCTGATAAATACGCGATAGCAGCGCAAACGAGCGCTGCGAATTATGCGTTTTACTTTGGCGCGACCCCAGACAACCTCGATGAAATTAAAGCTCTTGATGCTAAAAATGTATGCGGCGTTAAAGTGTTTATGGGAGCATCAACAGGTGATTTACTGGTTGAACACCCACATGCTCTAGAGGCCATTTTTCGGGAAAGCCCAGTACTCATTGCAACCCATTGCGAGCAAGGGGAGGTTATTCAACAAAACCAGCGCCGAATAGAAAAACGCTATGGTGAGTTACGAATAGAACATCACCCGTTAATTCGTGATGAGTTAGCGTGTTATGCATCATCATCGTACGCCGTATCGCTGGCAAAACGCTATGGCTCGCAGCTGCATGTTTTACACCTTACAACAGCAAAAGAGCTAGAGCTATTTAGTAACGCACCTATAGAGCAAAAACACATAACCGCCGAAGCTTGTGTGCATCATTTGTGGTTTAACCAAGATGATTACACACACTATGGCAATCAAATTAAATGTAACCCTGCCATAAAATCAGAGCAAGATCGCCAAGCGCTACTCGCAGCAGTACGCGATGGTCGCATTGATATTATTGCCACCGATCATGCCCCTCATACTTGGCAAGAAAAGCAGCAACAATACAGCGCTGCACCAGCAGGACTCCCGCTCGTCGAACATGCATTACTATCGTTACTTGAGCAGGTAAAACGTGGTGCGTTGAGCCTAGAGCAAGTCGTTGAAAAAACAGCGCATAACGTGGCAAAGCGATTTGCTATCGAAGATCGAGGGTTTATCAGAGAAGGTTACTTTGCAGATTTAGTCCTGGTTGACCCAAGCGCAGAAAAGCACGTTGAGCACACAAACACACATTACTTATGCCAATGGACCCCTTTCAATGGCACTACTTTTTCACACCGAATAACACATACCTTTGTAAATGGTGAGTGTGTCTTTGATGGACAGCACGTATACCCGCACAAGCAGGCCGCTATGGCCTTAACATTCAATCGTTAAAAGAAGTTGATATGCAATTACCCGATATTACCTCGCACTCTAATGTAGATTTTCAGTCGCCTTTAAAATGGGTCGGCATGGAAAAAATAGCATTGCCTTTGAAACTTGCACAACCTCATGTTGATGTGCACCTGAATGCCAATGCCGATATTTTTGTTAGCCTTGATAGTGATGCTAAAGGCATTCATATGTCGCGTCTTTATTTATTACTTAATCAGCTATTGGCTAATCAAAGCTTATCGACTAAGCGTATTAACGAGTTTATGGAAGCCGTTTTAGCATCACAAAAAGGCTTAAGTAAAGGCGCAAAACTGGTGCTGCATTTTGATTTACCCGAGCTAAAACCAGCACTCCTTAGCGACAATGCCGGATACAATGCTTACCCTGTTGTTTTAACGATAACTAAGAAGCAGTCGATGACTATCAACTTAAAAGCTGATGTAGCCTACAGCAGTACCTGCCCGTGTTCAGCGGCATTATCGAGGCAGCTTTTGAGCGAAGCCGTCGATAAACAATTTAGCGATGAGCATATAGATAAAGCCTCTTTACTCAGTTGGCTTGCAAGTGAACAGGGCTCTATTGCAACCCCTCATAGCCAGCGTTCTTATGCTTATATTGATGTCACTTTTAGTAGTGAGAAGCTACCCGATATTGGCGGCTTTATCACAGTATGTGAGCAAGCTATTGGTACCCCTGTACAAACGGCCGTGAAGCGTGAAGATGAACAAGCATTTGCTGCCCTTAACGCAAAAAACTTACTGTTTTGCGAAGATGCAGCAAGGCGATTAAAACAGTGTTTCGAAACCATGCCGAGTATTGCTGACTACCAGTTTAAGGTTGAACACCAAGAAAGCTTACATGGCCACAATGCCGTGGTTCACGAATCTAAACATTAAGCTGATGAGTCTAAGTGTTAGGCTCATGAACCTAAAATGGTTTACAAATTTTGACATTAGCGGTCGCAAATTATTGCTATTCATCTTCACAATGATAATGATATGACCGCTAAAAATGATAAACATAATAATATAAAGGACGACTATGCGTTTTAAATTTATTGCTGCTGCAGTGGGTCTCGCTGTAGCAAATGTTGCTGTTGCCGACGAAGGCATGTGGCAACCTCACCAGCTACCAGAGCTTGAATCAGTGTTAAAAGCGAAAGGCTTGAGCATTGATGTAGAGTCAATTTCTAAATTAACAGCGTTTCCGATGAACGCGGTAATTAGCCTTGGTGGCTGTACTGCTTCGTTTGTTTCACCGAAAGGCTTAGTCGTAACTAACCATCACTGTGCCTATGGTTCGATTCAATATAACTCGACCACCGAAAACAACATTTTAGAAAATGGCTTTTTAGCAAAAACAACGGGCGAAGAAGTGCCTGCAGCGCCGGGTTCTCGTGTTTATGTAACCGAGGAAGTGATTGAAGTAACTGATAAAGTAAACCAAGGTACTGAAAAGCTAACGGGTAAAGCACGTTTTGATGCTATTCAAGCAAATGAAAAAGCACTTGTTAGTGAGTGTGAGCAAGACCAAAGCTACCGCTGTAATGTATATACTTTCCACGGTGGTCTTGAGTATTACCTGATCAAATCGCTAGAAATCAAAGATGTACGTTTAACGTATGCACCCGCTATGGGCGTCGGTAAATATGGCGGCGATATCGACAACTGGATGTGGCCGCGTCACACAGGTGATTTCTCGTTCTATCGCGCGTATGTTGGCAAAGATGGCAAGCCTGCTGAATATTCAGAAGACAACGTGCCGTACCAAAGTGATGCGTTTTTAAAAGTAAGCGCTAAAGGCGTTCAAGAAGGCGATTTTGTGATGGTGACCGGTTACCCAGGCAGCACAAACCGTTACCGTATTTCGCCTGAAGTTGACTATGTGTTTAACACGGCCTACCCATTAGCGCGTAAGTATAATTCGAAATATGTCTCGTTAATCGAAGAAAATGCACCAGAGGGTTCAGAGGCACGTATCGCTTACGAAAGCACGATTGCGGGTTATAACAACTACATTAAAAACTACGGTTCAATGATTGAGAGCTTTAATAAAGGGTCAATGTATAGCCGTAAGCAACAATTCGAAAAAGATCTCACCGCGTGGATCAATGAAGATAGCAAGCGCAAAGCTAAATACGGACAGGTACTTGCTGATTTATCTGCGCTAGTTGCACAGTCGCAAGAGCATAACCAGCGTGACCGTATGTTAGGTTACGTACACCGCTCACAAATGATTTCAACTGCTCGACGTTTATACCGTTTAGCTTACGAAAAACAAAAGCCAGATGCTGAGCGCGAAAGCGGTTATCAAGAGCGTGATATGCCACGTATCGAGTCTCGTTTAAAAAGCATGAGCCGTCGCTATGATGAAGCCGTAGATAAAGCTATTTTACTGTACTTTATTGAGCAATATGCTGCATTACCTAAAGACGAGCGAGTTGCAGAGGTAGATAAAGCACTGGGTCTAACAAACGGTTTTGATAAACAAAAACAGCAAGCCATGCTTGATGATATGTATGCTAAATCGGTTCTTGCAGATGAAAGCAAACGTTTATGGATGGCAGATCTTGACCTTGCTCAGTTAAAGCAAAGTAGCGATCCATTCATTCAATATGCGCATGCAATCTTTGCGGTCACAAAAGATATTGAAGATGCGAAAAAAGAACTGGCTGGTAAACAGCAAGCTGCTCGCCCTGCATTAATGGAAGCAATCATCGCTTATAACAAGGCACTTAATAAACCTGTTTATGCAGATGCTAATAGCACCTTACGTGTAACTTACGGTACGGTAGGCGGCTATTCACCGCAGGATGGCTTAGTGGCAACCCCCTTTACATCTTTAGAAGGACTGCTTGCTAAAAATACCGGTGTTGAACCATTCAACTCACCAGAGAAACAAAACGAGTTAATTAAGCAAAAGCTTTATGGTGATTACACCGGCGGTATGAATACTGTTCCGGTTAACTTTTTATCGAACGTAGATACTACAGGTGGTAACTCAGGCTCTCCAACATTAAACGGTAATGCTGAGCTCGTTGGTTTGTTATTTGATGGTGTTTACGAAAGCATTATTGGTGATTGGGATTACGATGAAAACTTAAATCGCTCAATTCACGTTGATTCACGATACATGTTGTGGGTGATGGATAAAGTTGATAATGCTCAAAACCTACTTAAAGAGATGACTATCGTTAAGTAACCTGAGTTTAACGTTAATTTTAGTATTAAAATGCCAGTCACACAGACTGGCATTTTTGTTTTTAACATTAAGATATAGTATTTGACTTATTCTGGTAACTCTATATAGTGAGCGGTAGCTAAAAAGCGTGTAATTAAATCTTTATTTCGTTGTTGTATAAGTAATACTTGTAGTACCGTCCTGAAGTTTTTAAGTTCCATCTGATTTTTTGCTACACCCGCCCACTACGGGCAATATTTAATTTTTTATATCAGGAATAATACTATGTCTAACATCGTATCAGGTACAGTTAAGTGGTTTAACGAATCTAAAGGTTTTGGTTTCATCGAGCAAGAAAATGGTCCAGACGTTTTCGCTCACTTCAGCGCTATCCAATCTGAAGGTTTCAAAACTTTAGCTGAAGGCCAACGTGTAGAGTTCACTCTATCGCAAGGTCAAAAAGGCCCTCAAGCGGACAACATCAAGCCGCTATAATTTTACTGAAAAGTAAAATAGAGAAGAAGCAAGCTACGGCTTGCTTTTTTTATGTCTAAAAATTGACTGGGCTAGTTAATATTTCTATATTTAATGCAGCTGTGTCATTAGAGTGTATTAATTATTTTAAAATATTTGTTGTTAGCGTGCCTAAGCTTTGCACCTGTAGTGCTTGCAAAAGAAAGTGTCACCATTTACACCGAGCATTTCCCGCCATATAACTTCTCAAATAAAGGGCATTTAGAGGGTATTAACTTAAAGTTTGTTAAGGCCATGTGCATCGATGCCAAAATTAAGTGCAATTTTGAGCTCTTACCTTGGTCAAGAGCATTCCACTTGGCGCAACAACAGCCCATGTCAGGGTTAGTCTCTACAGCCCGAATTACGCAAAGAGAAAAGCTGTTTAACTGGGTAGGGCCGTTGGCCTCATCGCGAAATTTCTTTTATAGATTAAAATCAAATGAGCGTATTAATCCACTTGATCTACCCCAAGTAAAAGAACATAGCCTATGTGTTGTGCGTAATAGTATCTATGAGCAATTTGTAGAAACAATTGGTTTTAGTGATGGTAAAAATTTGCTGAAAGTCAGTCATAGTTATGAGTGTCTTAATTTATTTTTCAAAAATAAAATCGAGCTAATTATTGGTTCAGATCTATCATTTGATTATCAGCTAACTCAATACGGGCACCCTGGACGAGAAGTCGTTAAGCTAGTTGAGCTTCCTCTTAACGATACATTAGGGAATTATTTAGCATTAAATAAAAACATACCCATCGATGTAGTTGAACGTTTGCAATCAAGTTACGAAAAGCTAATTGCTCAGGGTAAGTTAGACTTTTTTATTGAGCAATATAGTAATACCAATTCAAAATAATTCTTATTAGTCATCGTTAGCCGTTTAAGCTATAGGTAGCTGAATACTACTATGGTGCAGTGTAAAAGGCACTGGGGGTTGTTCAGAGTAACAAATAACGAATTTTTCTTGCTCTTACTTAAGGCCTATTTGTTCGCATGACCTGACTATATAGCGTTGATGCCTGAATCTCAGCAAACGCATTTTTTAATGCATTGATATGGTGTGGGTTAGTATTTTTGTTTGCAGCCAGGAACCCTTTCATCGCTAAAAAATCAATTGCAAAGGCAAAGTGTAAGCGCGATTCATCAAGGCCTAACTCATTAGCCATAGCGGCGATATAGTTTTTATCGTCAATGATTAAATCAACCTTCCCCGACATCAACAACTGATATGACTTATTGATGTCTGAAGTATACACAACAGTGTAACCGCGCTCAGTTAAGCGTTGTGCTGCTAAGTCATGACGCTGAACTGCTATCTTGTATTGTTTGGCTTGCTCGTTGGAGGTGATGTTTATATCGCGGCGTTCGCTTAATTTCACAAAGCCCATTTCATAGGTGGCTACTTCACCAATCCAATAGAAATGATGTTCACGTTCTGGAGTTTTAGCCATGCTGTAAATGAAAGTATTCGGCTTTTTTAGTGCCATATTATAAGCACGGGCCCAAGGGTAGAGCTCTATATTGGCATTTAAGTTTGCTTTGGCAAAAATAGCTCTTACTAATTCAGTGCTTTTACCGGCAACTTGGTTATTGATCAAGGTTTGATTGGGCGGTGATAGTTCGGTAACAACGGTTAGGGTCGGCATGCAAAGGGCTGGCCAACTTAAGAAAAAGGTTAGTATATAAATTCTAAAATAGTTCATTTATGCACTTAAAAGGATTTAGTAAATAAATCTTAGCACATAAAACGATAAAAGGGCCTTGCGGCCCTTGGTGAAGTATCGTTCAAGTCAGATAGACCTTTAACCCCTTAAAGTCCTATCCTATTGTTTTGCAACTACGGCTCATCTCATTAAGTTTCTAAGCTAGCGAGAGGAAAAAACCTGCAATTGCTGCACTCATGAGGTTAGCCATAGATCCTGCTAACACTGCTCTGAGCCCTAAGCGTGCGATATCCTTTCGCCGACTAGGCGCCATACCGCCTAATCCACCTAGTAAAATTGCTATCGATGATAAGTTAGCAAACCCACATAACGCGAATGTGACAATCGCTTGTGTGTGCGCACTTAACGTATCGCGATAATTAATAAAGTCGAGGTAAGCAACAAATTCGTTAACTACAACCTTCTGACCTATAAAACTGCCTGCGATTACTGCTTCGTCCCAAGGTACACCTAATAACCATGCAACCGGAGCGAATACGTAACCTAAAATTTCTTGTAGCGTTAATGTTGGATGATCAAACCAACCACCAATACCGCCTAATAACCCATTTAGAAGTGCAATAAGTGCTACGAAAGCAAGTAACATCGCACCTACGTTCAGTGCTAGTTGCATACCGTTTGCGGCACCTGATGCGGCAGCATCAATTACGTTTACCGGTTTTTCTTCTTGTACGTCTAAATCAGCTAAATCTTCTTTTGGTGTTTCGGTCTCTGGCACAATCATTTTTGCCATTAAGAAACCACCTGGTGCCGCCATAAAGCTGGCTGCAATTAAGTATTTAAGCTCTACACCAATTGTTACGTAACCTGCCATAACAGAACCTGCTACGGTAGCAAGGCCACCTACCATTACCGCAAATAGCTCTGACTTAGTCATGCTGGCGATAAATGGCTTAACAATCAATGGTGCTTCTGTTTGGCCAACGAAAATATTGGCAGTCGCAGAAAGCGATTCAGGGCGCGAGGTTTTCAATAGCTTTTGTAAGCCACCGCCTAGAATCTTGATTATCCAATCCATTACCCCGATGTGATACAACACAGCAACGAGTGCTGAGAAGAACACGATAACGGGCAATACTTGTATCGCAAAAATAAACCCTAGGGTATCTTGCGATGCCAGTGAGCCAAATAAGAAGCTAATCCCGTCATTGGCATAACCAATAACCGATGAGACGCCTCGCGACATACTTGCCAGTACGTTTTTGCCCACTTCAAAGAACAAGACAAAGCCACCAATTAACACTTGAAGTAAAAAGGCGATGCCTACAGTTCTTAAATTAATTGCTTTACGGTTCGTTGAAGCCGCAAAAGCAATGCCTAGTAGCACAACAATGCCTACTAAGCTCATAAATGTTGTCATACTGACTGTTTCCCGTTGTTATTGTTGCAGTAAATATTTTATTTTACTTTTAATTATATCAATGGCAACGCGATTCATACCGCCGCGTGTGACTACGAGATCAGCTTTGTGCTTAGATGGCTCAATAAACTGATAAAACATAGGTCGCACTGTCGCTTGATATTGATCAACAACGGACTGTAATGTTCTGCCACGCTGCTCCATATCTCGTTGCATACGGCGCATAAGGCAGATATCTAACGGTGTATCGATGAACACCTTAATATCAAATTCTTTTCGAAGTGCCGGATCACTCAGTAGCAAAATACCTTCAACGATAAGTACTTTTGCAGGTGCGACTCGACGCGTTTCATCGCTTCGGGTATGCATTGCATAGTCATAAGTTGGTACGTCTACTGATTTTCCAGCGCGCAATTGAAGTAAGTGCTCATGCAAAAGCTCATGCTCGAAAGCATCAGGGTGGTCGTAATTGGTTTGCGTTCGATGGTCAAACGGCAAATGCGACTGGTCTTTGTAATAAGCATCTTCTTCGATCACTGCGATCGCGCCCGGTTCAAGCTCATTGACTAATTCGTTATAAATTGTCTTGCTAAAAAGAGACTTGCCCGACGCAGATGCGCCAGCAATAGCTATAATTGTTCGTGTCACTAAAGTTCTCGCCCACACAGAAGGAAACATTGTTAGGTAGATCACAATAGCAAAAAAGACACGATTAATCTCTTTTGCTTCGCTTAGAGATGCAAATTTATAATGTTTCCGTTTTATGAAACAGGACTTATGTCCTGTACCAAAAATTCAAAGAGCATATAAAGTATTCACATATTGATAACGAGGTACCCATGGCAAGAGCACTCATCTTAATGGCAGATAGCCTAGGAATTGGCGCAGCACCTGACGCAGAAAAGTTTGGTGACGTAGGCGCAAATACCTTCGCTCATTTACTTAAAGCCTATGCAGAAGAAACTGGTGAGCACTTATCGCTACCTAATCTTACCCGTTTAGGTTTAGCTGATGCATGCGAAGCCGCAGGTAAAGAACCTTGTTTAGTCAGTGACCGCCAAGCACCTATTGGCGCATGGGGTTACGCTAAAGAGTTATCGAGTGGTAAAGACACGCCTTCAGGACACTGGGAAATGGCCGGTGTACCTGTGTTGTTTGACTGGGGTTACTTCCCCAATACACAGCCGTGCTTTCCACAAGAATTTGTTGATGAGCTAATTGCTCGCGCAGAGATTCCTGGCATTTTAGGTAACTGTTATGCCTCAGGAACGACCATTTTAGAACAGCTAGGTGAAGAGCATATGCAAACCGGTATGCCGATTTGCTACACCTCAGTTGATAGCGTGTTTCAAATAGCCGCGCACGAAGAATCATTTGGACTGGAGAAACTTTATCAGGTTTGCGAAATCGCACGGGCGCTGCTTGATGAAATGAACATAGGAAGAGTGATTGCGCGGCCATTTTTGGGTTCGAGCCGTGACGATTTTGCCCGTACAGGCAATCGTCGTGACTATTCGGTGTTACCTCCGTCGCCAACCTTGCTTGATAAATTATCGCAAGACGGCGGTGAAGTGATCAGTATTGGTAAAATTGCCGATATCTATGCGCACCAAGGCATCACCCAAAAACACAAAGCGCCAGGGCTATTGAACTTGCTTGAGAAAACCTCAGAAGTAATCGCAAGCGCACCTGACCATAGTTTGATTTTTACAAACTTAGTTGATTTTGATGAAAAGTACGGTCATCGCCGTAATGCAGTTGGCTATGCTAAAGCATTAAAAGAGTTTGATGATTACCTACCGACCATTTTAAATCAGCTAAATAGTGATGATGTGTTAATTATCACGGCCGATCACGGATGTGATCCAACAGCAGCAGGCACTGACCATACACGTGAATACGTGCCAGTACTTGCATACCAACCGGGAATGACAAACACCCCGCTTGGAGAACGAGCTAGTTTTGCAGACATAGGTCAAACCCTTGCCCAGTGGTTTAATCTTCCTGCACTTGAATACGGTGATAGCTTTAACGACAAGCTATTAGCGAACAAAAAAGGAAACCAATAATGAGTACTCCTCATATCAGCGCCAATGTAGGCGAATTTGCAGAAACGGTATTAATGCCGGGTGATCCGCTTCGCGCTCAATACATTGCTGAAAACTTTTTAGATGACGCAAAACAAGTAACAGGCGTTCGTAATATGTATGGTTTTACCGGTACCTACAAAGGTAAGCCAGTGAGTATTATGGGTTCTGGGATGGGTATTCCATCAATGTCAATTTATGCCCGTGAATTGATCGTTAGTTACGGCGTTAAAAATCTAATTCGTATTGGTACCTGTGGCGGTATTGGTAGCGATATCAAAATCCGTGACGTTATCTTTGCACAAGGTGCAAGCACAGATTCAAACGTAAACCGTGCGCGCGTACGTGGTTACGACTTTGCCGCAATTGCTGATTTCGGTTTACTACTTAACGGCGTAAACGCAGCAAAAGAATTAGGTATTGAAGCAAAAGTAGGTAATGTATTTACAACAGATACATTCTACCAAGCAGATAACACATTCTATCAAGAATTAGACAAGCTAGGCGTACTTGCTGTTGATATGGAAACAGCTGGCATGTACGGCGTAGCCGCTGAATACGGCGCAAAAGCGATGGCACTATTTACTGTAAGTGACCACGTAATCACTGGTGAAGCAACACCAAGTGAAGAGCGTCAAAGCACCTTTAACGAAATGGTTAAAATTGCTTTAGAATCAATTTAAATAAGTTCCTTGGTAACGTATTCACTGAAATTTGGAAACACGCCCAAAGTGAAGTGAGACTAACCTCAAAGCCGCATTTATGCGGCTTTTTTTATGGCTACTTATTTACCTCGCGTAAAATCCTGCCCGCATCTCGCAACCGCCCCTTAAAACTTGAAAATTCAAGCAATTGTTGCCACTTTTAATAGAGGAACAACAATTGAGGATGTGTATGTCTAATTGGGTTGAAGCTAAAGTTAAAGATGTTAAATGGTGGACCGACTCACTATTTAGCTTAATTGTTAATGCCGATGTTGAACCATTTGTAGCAGGGCAGTTTACAAAGCTTGCTATGCAAGTGGGTGATAAACGGGTAGCACGTGCATATTCTTATGTTAATGCGCCGAATAACCCCGACCTCGAATTTTATCTGATTAATGTTAAAGACGGTCAACTTTCTCAACAACTTGCGCAATTAAAGCCGGGTGACTCAGTGACTATAGAGCGCCGCGCGACAGGCTTTTTTACCCTTGATGAAGTGCCAAGCAGTGAGCAGCTTTATATGCTGAGTACAGGTACTGCGCTTGGGCCTTTTATATCAATATTAGAGCAGGGCGAAGTGTGGCAAAAGTTTGAGCATGTTCACTTAGTGCATGGAGTTCGTTTTAATGAGGACCTAAGTTATCAAGCGCGCATTAAAGCACTACAGCAGCAGTACCCAAATCTTTACTATTCGCCTGTAGTCAGCAGAGAGTCAGCCACAATGGGTTTTAATGGTCGGATCACTGATGTTATTAAAGACCATCGTTTATTTGATGTGACCAGGCGCCCAGTTGCACCTGATTCTACACAGTTCATGATTTGCGGTAATCCAGAAATGGTAAAAGAGACCACGGCTATTTTGTTAGAACTAGGCTTTAAACGCAATAGACGACGAGAGCCCGGGCAGATCACAGTAGAGCAGTATTGGTAAAAAACTATGCCAAGCTGCAAGAATTTGCTACCTTAGCGCCACAGATCAGGCATGATGCATTTAGGAAAATTATGAAACCATTATTTTTGGCAATTAGTTTATTATTCTCTTGGCAGTCATTTGCAAGTGAAGAAACCACTGAACAAGCCGAGCCTCAAACTAGCCATGAACAAAAAGCCGAAAAGAAAGACGTACCTAGTTTAGAGTTTATTGAAGAAAAGCCAGTAACAGATCAAAAAGTAATTTCTGAATCTAAGAAAGAGGTCGCAGAAGTTGATGATAGCAAAGTTCTAGGTACTCAAACGCCTACACCTGCCGAGCAACCAAAAACAGTTGAAGAAAAACAGCAAGCAGTTGATGAGGCTGAAAAGGCCGTAAAGCAAGCAAAAGAGGCGCTAACAGCCAAGCAACAAGAAAAAGCGCGTCAGTCACGAGAATCAATCGCTGTAATTGAGCAATTAATAGCAGCATATAATGCTCGTAATATTGATGCATTTATTAAAATGTATGATGAAAACGTCGAGTTTTACACATTCCCAAATGAGTTAATGTTCACAGGGAAAGAAAAGCTTATAGCTCGTTATGGCATCATGTTTAAAAAGCTTAAATGTATAAAATCGTCTCCAATTAAACGAATTGTGCATGGAAATATTGTGATTGACCATGAGCTATCAGAGACTTGTTCACAAGACCCTAAGGTGGTTGATAAGCGAGCTGAATTTGTCACTAGTTATAAAATAGAAAATGGTAAAATAACCAAAGTGTTATTCTTCCGCTAGAAAAAGAGCAGCCCAGCTGCTCTTTTTTTATGGGTGAAAGTTAGTGGGTTCAAGCTAGCGAGTTTCGAGATATGAGGTAGCAGCGATTTTACATCGCGTCCTAGAACCTAAATCCCAGCGCCTATGACGCGGGATAAACCTGCTGCTACATGTAGGCGTGAAACTTGTTTCGCGCTATTAATCTTAATTAATTTCAGGAATTACACCTTTTAAACGGGTGATATCTTCATCACTAACGTCTGCAAAATGTTTAAAGTGAGTCGGCCAATCTTTGCAATATTCTTCAATCTCTTTAATGATGTTTTTTGCTGCTGAATTTGCTAACCCAAATCGCTTAGCCTGAGATAAAAAATTGCTTTTACTTGCATAACGGCCATCATCGCCAAAGCCAAGGCTATGCTGTTTTGAGTTGTTGATTGGAGTGATGTCATAGGCTGGACTTAATCGCCAATTTTTTTGTGAAAATGAATATAGGAATGCATGATTGCGAGTGTGATCATCTGTATTACCAATATATGCATTGAACACCATTCGCTTAAACAGCTCTTCAGCATCACCTGCATTTTGTATTGTTTGATGCCTAATAAATTCAGCTAATTGACCATATGAATAGTCACTTGAAAGATCACTCATAGCAACTTTGGGTTTTTGAAGTAAGCTATTTGCACTTAAAAAGTGGTGTGTTGGTAAACCATTGCTTACATCAAACCGCTCAACAAGTAGTACATCACCGGTATGTGTTTTATGAATAAAGGTAGGAGCCGTTCGAATACCAAGCTGTTCCGCCATTTTCATTGCAGCATGTTCAGCTCTGACTAGATTGAATAAGTCATCTTGGCGATTGAATTTTGCTAAGTAGAGCTTGTTGTCAATTTGGATAGAGGTCTTTGGTCTAGCTCCCCCCATGCTTTGGCCAAACTCAAATGCTTTCTTAGCTTCATCTGAAATTGTTTTATTCGCCAGCAAGTCATCTTTAGCTTGGTCTAGCAAGGCTAAATCAGACAAGGTGTTTTTGTTAGTTTTATGCTTTGAGGCACTTCGCGAGAGACTAAAAACAAGCGCTCCTACGCCATACCCAGACCCGGCTAATAAAAATTCTAACTCGTTTTTGGGTTTTGTAGTATGAAGCGAAAGAATTAACTTGCGCCCCCACGAATCAGCTCCTGCATCACTCAATACGCCAAATACACCTCTGTTTGCACTGTAATTGAAAATCCCCGACTTTAATGGCAGATGTATTGGATCTAGAGCAAAGGCATCGCTTCGGGCTAAATAGCTCTTACCATAGTTGAACTCACCTCGACCTGATTGATTATCTAATTTAAAGTAACCACAGATAACGGGTTTTTCTTCTAAACCATCTATAAAAACATAGCACTCAGAAGTCATCATTGATTTCCTGTGGTGAATTTCGTTTGCGTTGGCGAGCATTGTATCCACCTACGTCGGCCGCTAATTCATTTATTTCATCGAGAAGCGATCCCTGTAAGTTAAGTACAACCAGCGCTTCAAAAAGAATGTCACTTTTCACAACATCACCTTGCTCTAACTTTTGTACTGTCGAACGTGATACCCCAATCATTTTCGCAAATGTACTTTGCGTATAATGAAGAGTTCGGTGCTGGCGAATCAAATCTCCCAGCTTTTGTGCCATTTTTGCAGCCTGTTTAGAACGCATATTGATTACTTTTTTAATCATTAGATACTTAATGATTAGTTTAGCGGTATTTGTTTTTTTTGCAATAGAGGGGGATTAAGTTAGTGGGTTCAAGTTAGCGAGAGTAAAGTTAGCGAGTTTCGAGGTACGAGGTGGCAGCGATTTTACATCGCGTCCTGGCGCCTAGGACCTAGAACCCAGAACTCGCCTATGACGCGGGATAAACCTGCTTATATGGACTCCTCCGATTGCACAAGCCTTTTTTACATTAAGCTGATGTGATTGCGTACTTATATACGGACTCTAATGAGGCGCTACCTCGGTCACTTTGATGTTTTCGCGCCCTTGTGCCTTATCTGCTACACGGTATCTTCGTACACTAGCGGGTTTTCAGGCTATCAAGGGTAGGTCTCACCACTTAATGCTCTATCTTGGCTTGTTCAATTCTTCTGCTGACTAATTTTTTATTCTTTTACTTTATGCTGTCAGTATTGTCGGCTCATAATTCGTTCCATTTTTAAGTAAGGCATAGGCGGTTCTCATTGTTTTGTTTGCTAATGCAATCGCCGCGCACTTAACCCCTTTTCTTACTAGAAGGTTTTTTATCCATCGTTCTTTTTCAGTCAAGGCCTCTCTGTTTTTTAATTTACTCACTATCGAGCGAGCGCCTAAAAATAGATTTCGCCTTAATGCTCCACCTCGTCTTTTAGGTATACAGCCTATCTTTGCTTTACCGCCTGTCGAATGCTGTAGTGGTGTCACACCTGCACACGCAGCTGCACTCCTTCCATTGCTAAACTGTGTTGTGTCACCTAAAAAAGACAGAAGCTCGATAGCAGTGATTGGGCCGACTCCTTCGAGTGCCATTAAGCGTTGACAGCCATCATTTTGTTTTACAATGCGCTCTATTTGTTTTTGCAACGCTACTTTGTTTTCACACTGCTGTTGATAAAGAGCGTAAGTCAGCGCAAGCGCATGTTTTAGTTCTAATGGCAGTGTGTTTTCTGCATCTTCTAACATATCGGGTATGGCTGCTTTAAATGCGGCCTCACTTTGGTTAATGACAATACCAAACTCAAGAAGTAAACCACGTATTTGGTTTGATAATTGAATTTTTTGTTTATCTGCTAGCGCCCGAACCTTACTAAGAGATTGCAATGCTTGCTCTTCGATAGAGAGAATTTTACAGGTGCGGACATTAGGAACTTTACTAGCAATGGCTATCGCAATAGCATCGTTTGCATCTGTTTTTTGACCTTGTCTAAATGCTTTAACAAATAACGGGTCAAGCAACATAACTTTATGACCAAAAGATTGCGCAGTGCGTGCAAAATATTGAGCGCTTGCGCATGCTTCCATAGCAACAACGGATGGTTTAGCTTTAACTAATAACTCAAGCAATGCTTTGCGGCTAGCTTGTTTATTAGATTTAAGTTTACTGCCTTGAAACTGCGCAACTTGGAAAATATTTTTTGCTAAATCAATAGCAATTAAATTAGACATGTGTCATGTATGGACTCCTTAATTGGTAAAAGTTGTTTTGCAATTTCTTTATACCGTACTCCCCCATTAATGGGGAGGAGTCCATACATCTGCTACATGGGGTTCGGCTATGCCGATTCATTTAACAACGAATTAAAGCTGTCGTTGTCGTGTAGGCTGGCAAACGCGCTTTCGTGTAATAGCTCGTTACGTAGGTTAGGAGAATATTCAAGAGCCATACGAATATCAGCCATTGCATCGGCGTGTTTGTGTAGTAATGCATAGGCACAAGCACGTTGCCAGTATGCGTAGCCGTAGTCGCTATCAATTTCTAATGCTTGATTACAAAGCTCGATAGCCTCACCTGTTTCGTTAATTTCTAACAGAGCATCTGCTTTATAGGCAATGGCTTCTACGTCTTCTGGTTTACGTTTTAAGATCTCGTCAAAAATCTCAATCTTATTCGCAACATCGCTTTCTAAATTGGCACGCATCCATAAAGAATGAACTTCATTGGTGATTGAGATCTTTTGTTGGTTTAATAAGATCTCTTCAGATCGCTCACGTAGTTTTTCTTCGAGTACTTTTAGGCGCTCTTCATATTCTTTTGTAATCGCACTCACGCGTGTATTAACAATATCTTCTACCTTATTTTTCACATCACGTAGGGAATTCCAACCGACTAAGACCAAGATTGAAGCGGTAATGGTAATAATGAAAAACACATTATTAATGGTGTCTGTTGTATAAGTTAATGCACGGTCGGCAGTATCAAGTTGTGTATGAGCAACTTGTTTTGTCACATCTTCGCGTAGTTTTTGTTGGTCTTGGCGCACCGCTTTTAATTCATCAAGAATATAGCGCTCTAACAATGGTTTATACATAGGTTCTTGAAGCTTATCGAGTCCTTGCTGTTGCTCTGCTTCAGTTAATGCTGGGCGGTTTTGTGGCTCATTTTGAGCTGCTAGAAATGGGCTAAAGCTCATTAAAAAAGTGATTAAAATTAGGGTATAACGCATAACATATTAATTTTTTGTGATTACTGAGGTAACTGTAACATGCGTGAGCACTAGGGACTAGGCAAAAAAAAACCAGCTCGGGGGAGAGCTGGCCAAACTGCTTAAACAACATAAAGTCGTAAGGGGTATCAACAGGAGTTAGGTACAATATACTCATTTTTATCTGAACAACTACTTAATACTTAAAGAGTTTCTAAAAAAAGTTAATCTATATGCGATATTGAGTTTGTTCGTCTAAACTTAAAGGATACTAAAACTAAAAGGTGAGAATATGCGCCAGCAACTAGTACAACTGCTTTATGGTGTATCAATTTCGTCTGATCTCGATAGTGGAAATGTTGAATTAGCTGAACGGCTAATCCTTAATGCTGTACTCGATGGACTCGAAATCGGGCGTGCCGGCATTTGGTTACTTAATAAAGAAAATACAGCAATAGAGTGCCGTTTATTACTCGACAGAGAAAATGGTAAAGAAATTCAAATGCTAGTGCTTCCACGGGACGCATACCCTGACTATTTCAAAGCACTTGATACGCAACGCACAATAACAGCGGTTGATGCGCATACTGATCCTGCTACCTACGAATTTAGCGAAAGCTACCTAACACCACTTAATATTGGCGCTATGCTCGATGCACCAATTCGCTATAAAGGAAAAATGATCGGTATATTTTGTTGTGAGCACATTGGTAGTGAGCGACATTGGACAGAAGATGAATGCTCATTTATAGGCGCATTAGCAGATCTATACGGCAGAGCGCTATCAGCACAAGAAAATGAACGTATAAACGCAGAGCTTGAACGCGCTAATCAGCACCTAGAGGAGCGTGTTGTTGAACGCACTCGAACGCTCGAGAAAACCTTATCTGAACTTACCGAGATGCAAGAAAAACTAATTGAAGCAGAAAAAATGGCTTCATTGGGTAATCTGGTTGCTGGAATTGCACATGAAGTTAATACGCCAATAGGTATCGCGGTGACTGCAAACAGTTCGGCAAAAGACAAACTCTCTGAAGTTGATAAGCTTATACAGTCAAATACGTTAACTAAGGCTGCGCTGATAGAGAGTATTAATCATTTAAACGAATGTTTTAAAATATCATTCACTAATTTAGAGCGAGCAGCAAAATTAATCAGCGACTTTAAACAAACGGCAGTAGATCAATCTTCACTCGATTTATTAGAAACCAACATTAAAGACTACTTAGAAAACATTCTACACAGCTTAATGCCTTTAACCCGTAGTCATAACGTAACTGTAAATGTGAATTGTGTCGATGACTTTGAGTTGATCACAGTCCCAGGAGCTTTGAGTCAAATCATAATGAATTTGGTTAATAATAGTTGCGTTCATGGTTTTGTTGGACGCCAAGACAACCAAATAAACATATCGGTTAATATTGACGAAGCACAAGGTGTTTATTTGCTTTGCTACAAAGATAATGGCCATGGCATGGATACAGAAACTTTGCATAAAGTGTTTGAGCCCTTTTTTACTACGAAGCGCGGCTCAGGTGGAAGTGGATTAGGAATGTCAATCGTTTATAACCTTGCAACGCAAGCATTACAAGGTGAAGTGAGTGCTGCGAGTTCACCTTTTAATGGCATGACAGTTAATTTTAAACTGCCTATAAAACTCGCATAACTAATTAATATTTATACAAGTTGAGGGCTAAATAATCTGGTGACTGGGTAATAAAATTAAAAATTAATCAGTTTGCTTAGCGAGACATGATATATCGGTGCACTTGTTGTTTTTGCAAAACTGCTTTATACGTTTTTTCGAGTATAAATAATTAATGCTTAAAGGTGTAACCAATAGCGTCAGCCAAAACAATAATGAGCTTCTAAACGTTAACCCCACAAGCGAAGCAACTACCAGCCCTGTTAACATTAAAATAGGTAAATTGGCGATAAAAAAGTTAATGCTTAATTGTCTAGCAACATCAGGATTAATTGTTTTCATAAGGGCTACTCGCAGTAAAAAGACCTTTATAAAATGGACTGTTTTGTAAAATGAATCAAATCGTATTTTTCTATCGAATCAATCGATTTAAAACCATGTTCAAGATCTAGCTTTATTTATGTAGTGCTCCTATAGTTTTAAACAACATGAACTTTTAAGTTATTAGTTATTCAAAACTAATAGAAATCTTTATTTATGATGATGCTAAGTAAACTAGCTTTCGTCGTATCTTAAGCTTATGAGGAGCAAGCAATGAGTAATGGAAAAACGGGCCAGTGCCCAGTAATGCATGGTAGTAACACTGTCACCGCTAAATCAAATACTGACTGGTGGCCAAACGCACTCAATTTCGACATTCTTCACCAACACGACAGCAAAACGAACCCTTACGGCAAAGATTTTAATTACGCTAAAGCATTCAAATCTCTTGATCTTGAAGCCGTTAAAACCGACTTAAAAAGCTTAATGACCGAAAGCCAAGAATGGTGGCCAGCTGATTGGGGCCATTACGGTGGTTTAATGATCCGTATGGCGTGGCACTCAGCGGGTTCATACCGTTTAGAGGATGGACGCGGTGGCGGCGGTACAGGTAACCAACGCTTTGCACCATTAAATTCATGGCCAGATAACGCTAACCTAGATAAAGCACGCCGTTTACTTTGGCCAATTAAAAAGAAATACGGTAACAAGCTTTCTTGGGCAGATTTAATGATCTTAGCCGGTAATATGGCTTACGAATCAATGGGCTTAAAAACCTTTGGCTTTGCCGGTGGCCGCGAAGATATTTGGCATCCAGAAAAAGATGTGTACTGGGGCGCTGAAAAAGAATGGTTAGCACCTAGTGATGAGCGTTACACAAATGTTGAAAAACCAGACACCATGGAAAACCCATTGGCAGCGGTACAAATGGGCTTAATTTATGTTAACCCAGAAGGGGTGAATGGTAACCCAGATCCGCTTAAAACGGCTGAACAAGTTCGCGAAACATTTGCCCGTATGGCAATGGATGACGAAGAAACTGCGGCACTTACTGTAGGTGGCCACACTGTGGGTAAAACCCATGGTAATGGTAGCGAAGAAAACGTTGGCCCAGAGCCAGAAGCGGCTGATGTGTTTGAACAAGGTCTTGGTTGGAACAACCATAACTCACGCGGTATTGGCCGCGATACCATGACATCGGGCATCGAAGGCGCGTGGACCACTCACCCAACTAAATGGGATAACGGTTATTGCTACTTGCTACTTAATTACGAGTGGGAGCTTAAGAAGAGCCCAGCAGGTGCGTGGCAGTGGGAACCAATTGATATTAAAGAAGAAGACAAACCAGTTGATGTAGAAGATCCATCAATTCGTTTAAATCCTATTATGACTGACGCCGATATGGCGATGAAGATGGACCCAACCTATCGTAAGATTATCGAACGTTTTAACGATGATTTTGAATACTTTAGTGATGTGTTTGCACGTGCATGGTTCAAACTGACGCACCGTGACTTAGGTCCTAAATCACGTTATTTAGGTGCCGATGTACCAAGCGAAGATCTGATCTGGCAAGATCCGATCCCAGCGGTGAATTACACCTTATCAGACAGCGAAATTAGCGAGCTTAAAACCAAGCTACTTAACTGTGGTGTAAGCCAAGCAGACTTAATCGCAACAGCATGGGATAGCGCCCGTACTTACCGTGGTTCAGACCATCGCGGTGGTGCAAATGGTGCTCGCATTCGCCTAGCACCGCAAAAAGATTGGCAAGGAAACGAGCCAGAGCGTTTAGCTAAAGTATTAAGCGCACTGGAATCGGTGCAAGCGGGTTTAAACAAACCAGTAAGCCTTGCTGATTTAATTGTGCTCGGTGGGTCAGCAGCGGTTGAACAAGCAGCAAAAGCAGCGGGCGTTGACATCACCGTGCCATTTGCGCCGGGTCGTGGTGATGCCACAGACGAGATGACAGATGCAGACTCGTTCGACGTACTTGAGCCAATTCACGATGGTTTCCGTAACTGGTTGAAGAAAGACTACGCAGTATCCGCAGAAGAGTTGATGTTAGAGCGTACGCAATTAATGGGTTTAACAGCACCAGAAATGACCGCTCTTGTTGGTGGTATGCGTGTACTTGGCACTAACCACGGCGGCTCTAAGCATGGCGTGTTTACAGATAATGTAGGCACACTTAGCACCGACTTTTTCGTAAACCTAACTGACATGGCTTACACATGGAAGCCAACAAGTAAAGGTCTTTACGATATTGTTGAGCGCAGCACTGGTGCAACTAAATGGACAGCAACACGCGTTGATTTAGTATTTGGTTCAAACTCAATCCTACGCTCTTACGCAGAGTTTTACGCACAAGACGACAACAATGAACGTTTTGTAAAAGACTTTGTAGGTGCATGGGTGAAAGTAATGAACGCCGACCGCTTCGATATTTAATTTAAAATTCCGTTAAGTACAAAGGCCACACAGTTTAACTGTGTGGCCTTTTTTATTTAAATAAGTTAGCGAGTTACAAGAGCAAAGTTACGAGATTCGAGCTGCGAGATAGCAGCTATTTTACATCGCGTCCAAGCGCCCAGAACTCGCTGATGACCGCTGCTACACGTAGGCGTGAAACTTGTTTCGTGCGGCTGACCGCTTACGACTGCAAGCTCCTTTACTTCTCAATCCCAAACCAATAGCTATTTTGAAAAATACTCTCTTTTAATTCTCTTTCGCTGTAAGCATACGTACTTTGCCAAAACAGGCGGTCAAAAAGGTATTTATCACCGTCTTTAGCAAGAATTTTGAAATTAAATAATGATGAATAGGCAACTTCTTGATTTGCTAATACTTCATCTTTACAGCTTGAGTAATCAACTGCATTTGGGCACTGCGATATCATAGCAAAGCTAATGCTGTTATCAGCTTCTAATTGCCAATAACTACTTGGTGTAAAATTAGCTCTGTTTTCGAGGCCATATTGGTCAGCATAATAGAAGCTGCCTTTACCATCATCATTTATATACCAGTATATCTTCTGGTTGCCGCTGGTATAGCCTTGACGTAAGTAACTAAATAGGTGCTTATAGTCATCAAGTGTGATGGTTGAATCATCAACTACTTCCGTGAACTCATACCCTAAGCGAGCTTGGCGCTGCTCTTTATTACGCTCGCGTGCCATGATCATTTTGCCATCAGGCTGAGTGAAAAATTGTAAGCTCGTTTCTAGGCCATTACCCGTTACTTTAACGGTTTCGCCGTTATTGTCTAAGTTGTAATGCCATTTAAATGAGTCAGTACTTTTAGGTGTATTGAATGTGACCGTTGCTGTGTCGGCTGCAGTGATTGTAAAAAATGTGGGTACATAACGGAACGTTAAACCTTCGCCTGTATCTGAATTTTTATTATTTAAACGACCAGTATATGATTTGCCTACTGTCAGCTCAGGAACTGTAACAGGGGTAAGTTTTCGAAGTGCTCTAATCGATGTTTTTTCTAGCAGAGCTTCAGCCAGTTCGGTTGATTCATTAATAATATTCTGTGCACTTTCATCTTTATAAGTTAAAACATGACGTAGTTTTAGCACTAAAAAGTCATCAAACTGAGCAATAACTTCTGCATCAATTAGATCAAGATTAAATGCTACATCTACCTCATGACCAAGGTTACTAAATTGCTTTGTGTTTTGAGTTATAACTAATGTATTACTCTCAATTTTTAATGTTTTGCCTTCTAACGTCGCCGAAAATTCAGCATGAGGGAATGAAGTCGTATTTCCTGAAGCCGTCGGAATAAAGTTTGCTAAAGGTACTTCAAAGTAACTTTCTTCACCTGCTGCACTTAAATAATTAACAGAGTGGAATGAGCTTCGCTCTACATCAGCGTAGTACGCAGAACTAAACTCTGTATTTGATTTATAAAGGGTAACTACTTCGCCTTTATCGGTTGAAACATTAAAAAGCTCAACACGAATAGCATCATCGCGCTTAGCCAACACTTCAATTTCAAGTAGGGCTTGTTGATTACATTCATGCAAGCAATCAATCGCTTGGGTATTTAATGCAATAACATCAGGGTTCGACCAATCAAAACGACTTAACTCACCATTTTGAGCAATCACCCCAGCATCTTCAGTAGCAAATGCCAGCTGTACGCTACCATCGCTTGATTGCCAGTTACCCATTACTTCGCCATTGCTAAGCTCAATAGGTTGCCATGCTGCACGGTTTTCGGCGACATTAACGGTAAGGGTATATTGGTTACTCGCTTTACCGTCAGAGACTTCCACAGTAAAAGCGTGGTTAGCTACTTCGAATAGGCTTGGCTCAGCACTAAAAGTAACCTGATTACTGCTGGTGGTTACAGTCAGCCACTCTGGTTTATCAATAACCGTTGTAGTAACACTGTCGTTTTGCTCATCTTTTAAATCAACAACTAAATTAGTTGATACAAGCGCTTTGGCTGAGAGAGTGAGCGAGCCAGAAAGCGTCGGCGCAGTATTTTTTGTCGCTTCTGCATCTGGCGTTTTATCTGTTGATGAACCGCCACCACAGCCTGTTAGAGCCAGAGTCAGTGCCGATACGCTGAGGATTTTTTTCATTTAGGTCCCTTAAATTTATTGTTCTATTGAAGTCAAAGAAATTTAAGTTACCTAAAGTGGGTAATTCAGTAAAGTGAATATGTAACTGAACGTAAACAAAAAAGGAGAGCTAACTTGCTCACCTTATAGGAAAGGCTTATTGCGCTTGTTGCGCAACATGGTCCATATATTCGTCAAATGTGCCCTGAAAATCGATAAGCTGTTGATCTTTAATATCGATGATACGAGTCGCTAAAGACGATACAAACTCACGGTCGTGGCTCACAAAAATTAGCGTGCCTTGGTAATCTTTTAAAGCATTATTGAGCGCTTCAATGGCTTCCATATCCATGTGGTTGGTTGGCTCATCCAAAATTAGCACGTTGATGTCTTGCATCATTAACTTACCAAACAATAGGCGGTTCTTTTCACCACCCGAGCAATTACGCGCTTTTTTGTTCGCGTCATCTGCGGTAAATAATAAACGGCCTAACATAGCACGTACCATTAAATCGTTGTGTTTGGCGGTACGCCACTGCGACATCCAATCAAATAAAGTTAAGTCGTTATCAAAGTCTTTACTACTGTCTTGTGGGCAATAACCAATACTGGCATTTTCAGACCACTTAACCACACCTTCGTTACTTTGTAATTCGTTTACAAGGCAGCGTAATAGGGTGGTTTTACCAACACCGTTTTCACCGATAACCGCAAGTTTAGCTCCGGCTTCAAGTAATAGCTCTCCGCCGCTGAACAGGGTTTCACCCTCAAAGCCATGGCCTAACTTAGTAAGCTCTAATGCTTGGCGATACATCTTTTTGCCTTCGTCAAAACGTAGAGATGGGCTAATACGGCTTGATGCTTTTACTTCATCAAGCTTAATTTTATCCATGCGCTTAGCACGAGAGCTGGCTAATTTTGCTTTTGATGCATTCGCACCAAAGCGGTTTACGAACTCTTGTAGCTCGTCAATTTCAGCACTCTTTTTTGCGTTTTCAGCAAGTAGTTGTTCGCGTTGTAAGCTTGAAGCTTCGATCCATTTTTCGTAGTTACCAGGGTAAATCCGTAGTTCACCGTAATCGATATCGGCCATGTGTGTACATACCGAGTTTAAGAAGTGACGGTCGTGCGAGATGATAATCATCGTACACTTACGCTGGTTAAGCTCGTTAGCAAGCCAAGTGATAGTGTGAATATCAAGGTTATTGGTTGGCTCGTCAAGAAGCAAAATATCAGGGTTTGCAAATAGCGCTTGTGCTAACAGCACACGAAGTTTCCAGCCCGGCGCAACGTTTGCCATTAAGCCGTAATGAAACGCTTGTTCAATACCCGCTTGGATCAAAATTTCTTCCGCGCGGCTTTCTGCTGTGTAGCCATCCATTTCGGCAAAAATGCTTTCAAGTTCAGCGACTTTCATACCGTCTTCTTCACTCATTTCTGGCAGTGAATAGATACGATCGCGCTCTTGTTTAACCTTCCAAAGCTCTGCATCACCCATGATCACCGCATCAACCACAGTGTATTGCTCAAACGCAAACTGGTCTTGGCTTAGTGTACCTAGCTTTAAACCCGGTGCAATCGACACATTGCCAGAGGTTGGCACAAGCGCACCACTTAGAATTTTCATAAAGGTCGATTTGCCGCAGCCATTCGCGCCAATTAAACCATAGCGGTTACCGTTACTAAATTTAGCTGAAATGTTTTCAAATAGAGGCTCTGCACCAAATTGCATGGTGATATTTGCGGTTGAAATCAACGAATTGTTCCTAGAAAAGTACTGACAGGGTTATGGGCGCAGTAACTGCGAAAATAAACAAGCAATAGGGTAAATAATAGGCCGCGGATTATACAGATCAGCCCCTAATAACGCTATTAAAAAGAAATGAAAGTTGTGATTTCACATCGCGTCTTAGCGCCTAGAACTCAGATCCTAGCGCCTGATGTTTCCCGCGTAGGACTGGCTTTAGCCGGGAAATGTATTAAATTAGCGAGTTTCAAGTTACGAGGGGAAAGGTGCGAGATGCGAGTCTGTAGCAGCGATTTAACATCGCGTCCTAGCGCCTAGATCCTAGCGCCTATGTTTCATTCGTAGGCGTGAAACTTGTTTCGCGCGTCTGAGAGCTGAAGGTTGAAAGCTCATTATTTTTGGTTCGGCACTGAAGTACCTCCTACAAGACTCCCCCAAACGGCACAAAATAAGAAAAAAACCTGAAAATATATAAATATAGTTAATACTTTAGGGAAATCGGGCGATAATACTAAGTAATATGACAGCAAAGGTGGATTCAATGTCTGCAGGTATTTCTTTCAATAACTTGAGCATCACAAAAAAAATACACGCCATAACATGTATTGCCATTACGGCATTCGTGATCATAGTAGTAACCAATTTTATAGCCATGAATGACAACAAGATCTCGCTCGACGAGCTAGAAAAGTCATCATATCAGGTCGTTAAACTCACTTCAGCAAACGTTGCGCTACTCGAAAAACTAGATGAGTTATACACTCAAGCGGTAACATTTGGTGAGTCAGATTTAGTTGATAGTGCAGCGCAAACGTATAAAACGATTAATGAAAATCTACAAAATATCATCATTATCAACGACAGCTACGTGCATGCCGATACCAAAAAACAATTAGAGCTTTATGCACAAACCTCGTCAAGCATAGCAACTTCAATGATCGACGGCAGCGCTGACTTTAGTAAAATTCAGCAACAAGCACAGCAAAAAACGCAGCAGTATGAGGCCGTTCTAGCTGGCTTTAAACGAGCACAAACCCGCGCAGATGATCGCTTTTTTGAACTTGTACAAGCAACCAAAGCGCGTTCAGACAACGCACTAAATTTAATGCTTGTAGTGTCTGTAGTATCACTTATTTTATTGGTTGTTACCTCAATTTGGATTGCGCGTGGAATCGGTTCATCGGCCAGCGCAGCGGCAGATAACTTACGCCTATTAGCAGACGGCAAAGGCTCTCTAAGCACACAACTTGAAGTACACGCTAAAGATGAAATCGGTCAAGTTTCGATTAACTTCAACGCGTTTATACAGCTGTTAAAAGCTGCGGTACTTGAGGTTATAGCGGTTTGTGAGCCATTAATGGAGAACTCAACACGACTTGTACAAGGCATGGAGCGTGCCGAGCGTGCCACAACTAAACAAACATCAGATGCTGAAATAGTTAAGCAATCAATGGAAGAAATGCGCCAGAGTGTCGCTGATATTTCTCATTCAGCAGCAAATGCATCACAAGCTGCGCAAACAGCCGAGCGAGAAGTTGAGCAAAGTCGAACGCAAATACAGCGTTCTGTGACAGAATCAAAAACACTAAGTGAAGAGATAAATCAAGCAGCATCAACTATTAATCAACTGGCCACTGACACCAAGAATGTGACGCAAATTTTAAACGTTATTACCTCGATTGCAGAACAAACTAACTTACTCGCGTTAAATGCTGCGATTGAAGCTGCACGTGCAGGTGAACAAGGCCGAGGCTTTGCGGTTGTAGCTGACGAAGTGCGTGAGCTTGCTTCAAGAACATCGCAGTCGACGAATGAAATCAGAGAGCTGCTTTCTACATTAACCACAGCAGCAAGCCATGCAGTAAATGCAATGAACTCAGCCCGAGATATGGCTACAAATAATGCAGAGGCCGCTGAAAATACAGGGCAATCGATTGATAAAATCTCTGAACAGATATTAGAAATTAACGGTATGAATTCGCAAATTGCCGCAGCTACCGAAGAGCAAACATCTGTTGCTAGTATGGTAGTTGATAACGTGACGAATATGCATATGTCGTTTGAAGAAACAATGGATTCATTATCGGCAGTACGTGATGTAGCGAAGAACCTTCATTACCTCTCTGATTCGTTACTCGACGCCACAGCTAAATTTAAAGTCGAGTAATTTTAGCGCATAAAAAACCAGGCATCGCCTTAATGCCTGTCAGTTAAGAGCTGACAGGCATTTTTTTGGGCTTTCGTTCAGGGTACCGACTGGGCCTCTTTTTCA
>NZ_JADKNF010000023.1:0-61472 GCF_017808125.1 Pseudoalteromonas sp. PA2MD11 | reverse complement strand
AGCGCTTTTCATTGCTGCCCGCCGTGTCAGTGGATGCGCATTATAGGGATGCGAAGAATTAACGCAAGCACTTTTTGAAGGTTTTTTTGAATATTTTCAAATTAGTACAATAACCATACAAATAAAGGGCTACAGAGGGGTTTTAGCTCAAAAAGCAGTCATTTTTGTGAGGATAAAATGGCATAGAAAAAGCGACATACATTAAATTAGCTATGTCGCTTTTTATTTTTATAAGGCGGATTAGTTAGTAGAAATTTCCCAAACAGCGATTGAACCTGAAATTTCATTACCAACAACGAGCAATGCTTCATTCGTTGCACTTTGTTCTGCAGGTATAAATGCCATACCTTCAGGAGCAAGATCACCTGTTATATCTGCATCAGCTTCTAGGCCACGATTAAAAAAGTAATCTTGGAATGTCACATTGTATGGATTAGTAATATCAAACACCATAATGCCACCCATACGCTCTAACCCGATAAATGCAAATGTACGTTCGCCAATCGTACCCAGTGCTAACGCTTCTGGTTCTGCACCTTTGTCATCAGAGCGACTATCACCGTCATTTTCATCTTCGTTATTATTGAATGCTGCTCCGTGAACTGATGCAGTAATACGTGAGATTTGATCGCCCGAGTCAAAAACCACCATGCCGTTACTATCCCAGATAGTAAAAGAGCGGGCACCATATGCATAGAGTGATTCATATTCGCCATTATTATCTTCATCACCTTTAACAGTGGTCACTTTTAAACGGCCAATATCACTGTTGTCATTGTTCAGGTAATCAAAATTGCTTGCCAGTGTTAAGTCTTTAGCTCTGGTTTCATCTATATATGATAAACAACCATCATCTTCATCGTAATCTAGACCACCTTTTGCTAAACAATCAGCTTCGTCGGTTGTATCAAAGAAGTATTCTCGTGCATCACCTTCGTTCGCTGTGACAATAAAGTTAGCACCTTTCCAGCTAAAGCTTGAAATCGTATCTGGTTGATACATGCCATAGAGGCCAGGGTACGATTTAAAGTTAACGCCACCGTCTTTATCAGATGCATCAAAAAGTAAATTAGACCAATCTTTAAAACCTAATCCTTTAAGCTCGAGGCTATTATCTTCAAGATTGACGATAGCAAGGGCGTTATTTTCTTGTAGTGACACGTAGGCAAACTTATTGTCTTTTGAAATGCTGATGTATTCAGGTTCTAAATCCATTGCTACGGTTGTATTAATCAAGTTACCGTTGATTGTTCGACCTGTCGGGTTAGCAAATACAATCCCAAGTTCTTCAAGCTCTGCTTGTTTGTCATTATAAGCCGAAAAAGTAATGCTAATAGCAGTATCTGCAATTACACCATCATTAATATTAATAATGCTGATAGAGCCTTCAGGGTCAATGCTATAGTCACCATTAGGTTCACCTTCATTTGCAACCAGTACTTTATTGCCATCATGGCTAAAAGTAACCATGTCGGGCAGGGCGCCTACAGTGACATTTTTAATAAACTGAGGCTCGTCGCCACTAATATCATAAAATGCGATTAAACCGGCATCACCGGTATTACTTGCAGCCATTGCAACGGCTAAAAGTTCATTATTAGCATCAATAGCGATACTGTTTGCATCGCCCACACTGTGCTCATTAAGTGCAAGGGTAATCTCTGAGCTTAAATTAGTGCCGTTTATTACCCCTTCGTTATCTTTAACTAAAGCTGCACGGTCAAAGCTATCGGCTTTCATGATATTAACGACCGCAGAATCACCGGAACTATTGATAGCAAATATTCGTTGTTTAGATGCTTGGTAAGCAACAATTTCCGCAGCACCTTCAGGGCTTTCTGCGTTCAGCACTGCACGGCCGATAAGATTTATAGTTAAAGCAGCGTTTGCATCTGTACCACTTGTTCCGTCAGTTCCGTTTGCACCATCGGTGCCATTTACCCCATCAGTTCCATTAGTACCATTTTGACCTGCAGGACCTTGTTCACCTTGTAGGCCGTCTTTGCCGTCGTCACCGTCTAATGAGCAGCCAGAAAGAATGGTTAAAAGTGATAGCGCAATAATTGATCTTTTTAACATTATTATTTTTCCTTGGAGTTGTATTGAGGCAATTACAACACGCAGGCATTACAACTATATGGCACTTTTATGAGAACAAAATTTAGTCATAAAAAAAGCGAGTATAAACTCGCTTTTTATTTATAAATTAGTAGGGTAGCTCATTACTTTTTAGTTGGGCGCTTCCAACCAGTAAGGTTACGTTGTTTACCACGAGCGACTGCAAGCTGCTCATCTTCAACAGTATTAGTGATAACAGAGCCTGCGCCAATCGTTGCCATTGAGCCAATATTAACAGGGGCCACCAGTGATGAATTAGAACCGATAAAGGCGTTATCTCCAATAATGGTTTTTGATTTATTTACGCCATCATAGTTACAAGTAATAGTACCTGCGCCAATATTAACTTTTTCGCCAACTTCAGTGTCGCCTAAGTAGGTTAGGTGGTTTGCTTTTGAGCCTTTGCCTAAGCGAGTCTTTTTCATCTCAACGAAGTTACCAATGTGTGAGTCTTCTTCCATAATCGCACCAGGGCGAAGACGGGCATATGGGCCTAAAGTACATTTAGCAGCAACACTGGCTTCTTCAACAAGTGAGTTAGCTTTAATAACAACGTTATCGCCGATAGTACAATCTTTAAGTACGCAATTTGGCCCAATTTGTACGTTATTACCAAGCGTTACTTTACCTTCGAAAATAACATTAACGTCGATCAGTACGTCTTCGCCAGTCGTTACTTCACCACGTACATCAATACGAGCAGGATCAGCAAGTGTTGCGCCGTTTAGCATTAGCTCTTCTGCTTGCCATGCTTGGTATGCACGTTCAAGCGCTGAAAGTTGTACGCGATTATTAGCACCTTCAACTTCCATCGGATGCTCAGGCTGTGCAGAGGTAATTTCAACCCCTTCACTGTGTGCCATAGCTACAATATCTGTTAAGTAATATTCACCTTGGGCGTTATTGTTAGATAGGTTACCTAACCAACGTTTAAGTAGCGCACCATTAGCAGCCATAATACCGGTATTGATTTCTTTAATCGCAAGTTGCTCAGGTGAAGCGTCTTTTTGTTCAACAATACCGACTAGCTTGCCATTTTCACGGATCATTCGGCCATAACCCGATGGGTCATCTAAGGTAACCGTTAATACTGCTAAGCCTTTTTCTGGAGTCGCAGCAAGTAGCTTTTCTAAGGTCGCGCGTTTTGTTAGTGGCACATCACCATAGAGAATTAATACGGTGTCATCATCGGCAATATGTTCTTTAGCAACAGCAACAGCATGACCCGTACCGAGTTGTTCTTCTTGTAATACCCAGTTTACTTGGTTGTGCGATAGGGCTTCTTGAAGCTGATCACGGCCATGACCGTAAACAAGATTTGTTTCACGAGCGCCAAGGGCAGTGGCATTATCGATAACGTGCTGCACCATAGGTTTACCAGCAACTTTGTGTAATACCTTAGGTAGAGCAGAGCGCATACGGGTGCCTTTACCCGCAGCAAGAATAACGGTAGTCAGAGACATTAAAACAATATCCTTCTTTCTTTGTTTTAGGTGTGCAATATTTTGTGAGTTCTGGGAAACATACAAAGTTGTGTAAGTCACATCATGTGTAAATACTCAATCCTAATGTGTTGGACTGAACCTTGAATGAAACAGCTATTCACTATTAATTTACACTATTGTAGCGAGCTTTGATGAAGGATATAAGTATAAATATAAAGTAGGGCGCTAAGCGGTGAATTTTAGGCACAAAAAAGCCCACATTAAGTGGGCTTTTCGAAAACCGAGTAGGCTTACTTTTTACGTAATTGTTGAATTACGCGAAGTTGAGCGATTGCTTCAGCAAGTTGCACTGCAGCTTGTTGATAATCTAACTCAGCAGTTGACGTATTCGCCATTTGCTCTTCAGCATCACGTTTAGCTTTTTCAGCCGCTTGCTCGTCTAGGTCTTCACCACGTACTGCAGTATCTGCAAGAATCGTGATGCGATCCGGTTGAACTTCTAGCGTGCCGCCAGCAATATACATCACGTCTTCGTGACCAAATTGCTTAACTAAACGTACCATACCAGGTTTTAGGGCAGTTAATAATGGAGCGTGACCATAGTTAACACCAAGGTCACCTTCACTACCACTCACTTGAATCGATTCAACCAGACCAGAGAACAAGCTCTCTTCTGCGCTTACTACGTCAAGATGTACAGTCATAGCCGCCATACTACCCTCCTAATTACATGCTTTTGGCTTTTTCTTGAGCTTCTTCAATAGAGCCAACCATGTAGAACGCTTGCTCTGGCATATCATCAAACTCACCGTTTAAGATACCTTTGAAGCCAGCAATTGTGTCTTTAAGTGACACGTATTTACCAGGCGCGCCTGTGAATACTTCAGCAACGAAGAACGGCTGAGATAGGAAACGCTGGATTTTACGTGCACGAGATACAACTTGCTTATCTTCGTCAGAAAGCTCGTCCATACCTAGGATTGCGATGATGTCTTTAAGTTCTTTATAACGTTGAAGAACTGTTTGAACGCCACGCGCAGTATCGTAGTGCTCTTGACCGATTACTAGTGGGTCAAGTTGACGTGAAGATGAATCAAGTGGGTCTACCGCAGGGTAGATACCAAGTGAAGCGATATCACGAGAAAGTACTACTGTTGCATCTAAGTGAGCAAACGTTGTTGCTGGAGATGGGTCAGTTAAGTCATCCGCAGGTACGTATACCGCTTGGATTGAAGTGATTGAACCCGTCTTAGTAGATGCGATACGCTCTTGAAGTACACCCATTTCTTCAGCAAGAGTTGGTTGGTAACCTACTGCTGAAGGCATACGACCTAGAAGTGCTGATACCTCTGTACCCGCTAGAGTATAACGGTAGATGTTATCAACGAAGAAAAGTACGTCACGACCTTCGTCACGGAACTTCTCAGCCATAGTAAGACCAGTTAACGCTACGCGTAAACGGTTACCCGGTGGCTCATTCATTTGACCGTATACTAGAGATACTTTATCTAGTACGTTTGAGTCGTTCATCTCATGGTAGAAGTCATTACCCTCACGAGTACGCTCACCAACACCTGCGAATACTGAGTAACCGCTGTGCTCGATTGCGATGTTACGGATAAGTTCCATCATGTTTACGGTTTTACCAACACCGGCACCACCGAATAGACCAACTTTACCACCTTTAGCGAATGGACATACAAGGTCGATTACCTTGATACCAGTCTCTAAAAGTTCTACTGAACTTGATTGTTCTTCATAAGAAGGTGCTGCACGGTGAATAGACATACGCTCTTCTTCACCAATTGGACCAGCTTCATCAATAGGGTTACCTAATACGTCCATGATACGACCTAGTGTCTTCGTACCTACTGGAACGTGGATTGGCTGACCTGTACCTTCTACTGCAGTACCACGACGTAAACCGTCAGTAGTACCAAGTGCGATACCACGTACCACACCGCCACCTAGCTGTTGTTGAACTTCTAAAGTTAAACCAGCTAAGTCGCCATCTGTTACTTTTAGTGCGTCATATACGGCTGGCACGTTGTCTTGTGGAAATTCGATATCCACAACGGCGCCGATAATTTGGACGACCTTACCTAAACTCATGTCTATTCCTCTCATTAAACTTTGCCGAAGCGTTAAACTGCTGCCGAACCGCCAACAATCTCACTAATTTCTTGTGTGATTGCAGCTTGACGAGCCTTGTTATAAACAAGCTGTAACTCATCCATAAGGTCGCCAGCGTTGTCAGTTGCAGCTTTCATTGCAACCATACGGGCAGCCTGTTCAGAGGCAGCGTTCTCAACTACACCTTGGTATACTTGAGACTCAATAAAGCGTACTAACAGAGCTTCTAAAATCGCTTCTGGGTTTGGCTCATATAAGTAATCCCAAGAATGTTGAGATACTTCTTCTTCAGCTTTTGGCAAAGGGAGTAACTGATCGATTGTTGGCTCTTGCTTCATAGTATTAACGAACTTGTTAAATACTACGTATAAGCGGTCAATTTTACCTTCAGAGTATGCATCTAGCATTGTCTTTACAGGACCAATAACGTCTTGTAGTGAAGGTGTATCTCCTAAGTTCGCTTTTTTAGCGACTAACTTACCGCCAAAACGTTGGAAAAAGCCAGCTGCTTTGCTACCTAAAGTAGTAAATTCAGCTTCAACGCCTTTTTCTTTCCACGCTTTAACATCTAGGGCAACTTTTTTGAACTCGTTTGAGTTCAAGCCACCACATAGACCACGGTCAGTAGAGATAACAATATAACCAACTCGTTTTACTTCACGCTCTTCTAAGAAAGGGTGAGTAAAATCAAGATTCGCTTGAGCAACACGACCAATCACTTGGCGTAAGTTTTCAGCGTATGGACGGCTTGACGCCACACGTTCCTGCGCTTTTTTCATTTTAGACGCAGCAACCATTTCCATTGCGCTGGTGATCTTTTGAGTATTCTTGATACTCCCGATCTTGCTTTTAATCTCTTTTCCGCTGGCCATGACTCTCTCTCCGAATCAGGTGGGCTTTAGTTGCCTAAAGCTCACCATTCATAACTAAATTACCAAGTTTGCGTCGACTTGAACTTCTCTAGAAGTTCTTTAAGTTGAGCTTCAATCTCAGCGTTGTAGTTACCAGTTTCATTGATTTGAGCCATTAGCTCTGCGTATGTGCTGTTTGCATAAGAAATTAGGCCAGCTTCGAAATCCATGATTTTCGCGATTTCGATGTCTTTTAGGTAGCCTTTTTCAGCAGCAAATAGCGACAGAGACATTTCAGCAACAGACATTGGTGCGTACTGTTTCTGCTTCATTAGCTCTGTTACGCGCTCACCATGCTCTAATTGAGCACGTGTTGCATCGTCAAGGTCAGACGCGAACTGCGAGAACGCAGCTAATTCACGGTACTGAGCTAACGCTAGACGGATACCACCACCTAGTTTCTTAACGATTTTAGTTTGCGCTGCACCACCAACACGAGATACCGAGATACCAGCGTTAACAGCTGGACGGATACCTGAGTTGAATAAGTCAGTTTCTAAGAAGATCTGACCATCGGTGATAGAGATAACGTTTGTCGGTACGAACGCAGAAACGTCGCCGCCTTGAGTTTCAATGATTGGCAATGCCGTCAATGAACCTGTTTTACCTTTCACTTCACCATTAGTGAACTTCTCAACGTAATCAGCGTTTACACGTGATGCACGCTCTAGAAGACGTGAGTGAAGGTAGAATACGTCACCTGGGTATGCTTCACGGCCTGGTGGACGCTTAAGTAGTAATGAGATTTGACGGTAAGCAACAGCTTGCTTAGATAAATCATCATATACGATTAGCGCGTCTTCACCACGGTCACGGAAGTATTCACCCATAGTACAACCAGAGAATGGTGCTAGGTACTGAAGTGCCGCAGATTCAGAAGCAGATGCAACAACAACAATCGTGTTTTCTAATGCACCGTGCTCTTCTAATTTACGTACTACGTTAGCGATAGTAGATGCTTTTTGACCAACTGCAACGTACACACACTTAACGCCTGTACCTTTTTGGTTGATGATAGCATCGATTGCTAATGCAGTTTTACCAGTTTGGCGGTCACCGATCACAAGCTCACGTTGACCACGACCTACTGGGATCATCGCATCGATAGATTTATAACCAGTTTGTACTGGCTCATCTACTGATTGACGTTCGATAACGCCTGGTGCGATTTTCTCAACAGGTTCAAAACCGTCGTTATCTAAAGCGCCTTTACCGTCGATAGGTGCACCTAGTGTGTTAACAACACGACCAAGTAGACCACGACCAACAGGAACCTCTAGGATACGACCAGTTGATTTAACTTTTACGCCTTCTTTAAGGTCAGCGTAAGGACCCATTACTACAGCACCTACTGAGTCACGCTCAAGGTTTAGTGCGATAGCATAACGGTTGCCAGGAAGCTCAATCATCTCACCTTGCATACAGTCAGCAAGACCGTGGATGCGGATGATACCGTCAGTAACAGATACGATAGTACCTTCGTTACGAGCTTCACTTACAACTTCGAACTGCTCAATACGTTGTTTGATCAGATCTGAAATTTCAGTGGAATTAAGTTGCATGCTCTTTTTCCCAATTACGATTGTAGTGATGTAGCTAAGCGGGCTAATTTGCCACGTACTGAGCCGTCGATTACAGTGTCACCCGCCTTAATGATAAGACCGCCAACAACTGTAGTATCTTCACTACAATTCAGCTTAACTTTGCGTGCGAAACGTTTTTCAAGTGCCGCTACCAATGTTGCTTGCTGCTCAGCAGCAAGCGGTGTTGCAGAAATCACGTCAACGTCGATTTCTTTGTCGTAGTCCGCTTTAAATTCAGCGAATAACTCAGCAACAGCAGGCAGTGCAACTAAACGTCCATTTTCAGCCATCACCTTGATTAGGTTCTGACCTTGTTCGTTGAGCTGCTCTGCACAGATCTTGATAAACAGATCTGCTTGTTCAGTAGCAGTAGGCAATCCAGCTAGCGCGGCAGCGGCTTGCTCGTTGCTGGCAACATGGCCAGCAAAGAACAGCATGTCGTTCCAACTTTCAACAGTGCCTTTTTCAACGGCAAGTTCAAAAGCCGCTTTAGCGTATGGGCGAGCGATAGTAGCCAATTCAGACATGCTCATACCCTCCTAATTACAGCTCAGCGACAAGTTTTTCAACGATGTCACTGTGTGCGGCTTGATTGATTTCGCGCTCTAAAATTTTCTCAGCACCAACCACTGCCAGCGTCGCTACTTGTTTACGTAGTTCTTCTGTTACACGGTTACGCTCTGCTTCGATTTCAGAGTGCCCTTGAGCAATAATTTTTTCACGCTCTTGTTGACCACGAACAGTTTCTTCGTCAACGATTAGCGTGGCACGCTTTTTAGCTTGTTCAATGATATCAGCCGCTTGAGCTTTTGCCTCTTTAAGCTGCTCAGCAGCTTTCTTTTGCGCAAGTTCTAAGTCTTTTTCGGCTCTATCAGAGGCAGCTAAACCATCTTCGATTTTCTTCTGGCGAGCTTCAATTGCACCATTTAGTGGTGGCCATACGTATTTCATACAGAAAAGTACGAAAACCGTAAATGCAATTAATTCACCGATAAGAGTGGCTGTTAAGTTCACGACCGCTCCTCCTTAAAATAGTAAGCTGTTCAAAAAATAATATTAAAGTACGAACAACAATACCATTGCGATACCAACACCGATCATAGCTACGGCATCGATTAGACCAGCAAGGATGAACATCTTAACTTGTAATGAAGGTGCAAGTTCAGGTTGACGAGCACAAGCTTCTAGGAATTTACCACCCATGTTACCGAAGCCGATAGCAGTACCGATTGCACCGAAGCCGATAAGTAGAGCAACAGCGATATACTTAAGACCTAATACTAGTTCCATTTTTTTCTCCAAAGTTTCAATTGTAAATTAAAATTAAATTTTAAAAGTGTAAAAAATTAGTGATTATCTGAGCTTGCCATGCTTAGGTATACGATTGTAAGCATCATGAATACGAATGCTTGCAGTACGATTACTAAGATGTGGAATACAGCCCAAATAAAGTGCAACGGTAGTTGCATTAAACCAACTGCGCCGATCAAGATGAAAATCAACTCACCAGCATATAAGTTACCGAATAAACGCAGTGCTAACGAGAACGGCTTAGCAACTAAAGCGATTGTTTCTAGTAATAAGTTACATGGGATTAAGAACACCATCGCTAGCTTGTTATTAGAGCTGAACGGGTGAAGCGTTAATTCAGCTAAGAATCCGCCAATCCCTTTGATTTTGATTGCGTAACCGATCATCAGAATGAATACACCAATAGCAAGTGCAGCAGTCATGTTGATGTCTGTGGTAGGTACAATCTTCATGTAAACGTCGTGAGAATCCATACCAAATGCTTGCTCGCCAACGAAGCCAGCGAATGCAGGTAGGAAATCAACCGGAATCAAGTCCATTAAGTTCATTAAGAACACCCAAACGAAAATCGTTAGAGCTAATGGAGCGATTAATGCGCTTTTACCGTGGTATGTGTCACGTACGTTGTCGCCAACGAACTCAACGATCATTTCAATGAAACACTGAAATTTACCAGGTACACCGGTATTTGCTTTCTTAGCGGCACTACGGAAGATCCATAAAAATACAAGACCTAGACCGATTGACCATGCGAGGGTATCTATATTCCATGTCCAGAAACCACTGTCTGCACACGCTTTGTTGAAGGCAAGACCAGCGTCGGTCGAGCACATCTTAGCGTTAGTTAAGTGGTGCTGAATATGGCTTGATAGAGTTACTTCTTCTGCAGCCATGTTATATCCCAAAAGTTAATGATTAAAAAAAACGGGCGCAAACAATCCGCTAAATAACACCAATACATAAACACAGAAAAACGGTAATAAAACGACCGTGTAAGACTTCAGTATCAGTGCAAACAAAACGATTGTTAGCATAAATTTTAATCCGTTGCCGCGCTTTAGCGAGGCATACACTTGATTTACTCGACTTGCACCCATATAACGGAATGCATAGACAGCAAATACAAAATTAGGGAGTAGTGCAACAGCTCCGCCAGCAAGCGCTGACTGGCCGGCATTGACTCCCCAACCTATAAAAACAATTACTGCAGCGATTAATGCTACGATACCCTGAAGACAAATTAATTTAAATGCGGCAAGCCTATACGGCCTTGCTAACCTATTAGTCACGTTTTGTTAACCTTTAGAACGTTAAATTGTCAGGGTATGAAAACTGGCGAAATTATACTGATTCCTACCAGTTTTGCAACTTGAGTCGACCCTTTGTAGTGCAAAAACACCACAAATGTCTCTTTTTGGACATGTTATTAATTAATGACGGGAATAGTCTTAATTTATACGGCTTAAAATGCCATCTAGCTCATCAAGTGTTGTATACGAAATAACCAGCTTTCCCTTACCTTTTTTATTGTAGTTTATTTCTACTTTGGCGCCTAAATTTTCAGCAAGTTTTTGTTCTAACTGTTTGACATCAGGATCTTTTTCTTGCACTTCTTTTTTTGGCGCTGGTTCTAAAATAGAACGCACTAGCTTTTCGGTTTCGCGAACAGTTAACGCTTTAGCTACTGCTAGTCGTGCTGCATCTGATTGCGCTTCACCTTCAAGGCCTAATAAACAGCGTGCATGGCCCATTTCAATATCACCATGCTCTAACAAAATTTTTACATCTTCATTTAAATTATTTAAGCGAAGCAAATTTGTTACTGTTGTACGAGACTTGCCAACCGCTTCGGCGACCTGTTGATGGGTAAGTTCAAACTCATTTAGCAAACGATTTAATGCAATCGCTTCTTCCATCGCATTTAAGTCTTCACGTTGAATATTTTCAATCAATGCGATTGCAACGGCTGCTTCATCTGGTACATCTTTGATGATACATGGAACAGCATCTAATTTTGCAAGTTGAGCAGCACGCCAACGACGTTCACCAGCAATAATTTCATATTTGTCTGCACCAATTTGGCGCACAACAATTGGCTGAATGATGCCTTGAGCACGAATTGAGCTGGCTAACTCTTCTAGCGCTTCTTCAGACATGTCTTTACGCGGTTGATATTTACCCGATTGTAAAAACTCAATCGCTAATTTTTGCAGCTCACCTTTGCTTTGCTCTGCAACAACTTCAGAAACTTGCTCTGGTGTTGCTGTCGCTTGTTGCTGATTATTTGCACTTGGGGCAGGTTTTGATGAACTTAATAAAGCGTCGAGTCCTCGGCCTAAACCGCGTTTTTTAGCAGACATGTTATTTTTTTACCTCGAAGTTAGGCTACTGCTGAAGATGTTTTCTCTTTTCTACGTAACATTTCGCCGGCTAGGGCTAAGTAAGCTTTAGCACCACTTGATGCACGGTCATAATACATGGCAGGGGCACCAAAACTCGGCGCTTCTGCTAAACGGACATTACGTGGGATAACGGTACGATATACTTTATCGCCAAAATGTTGTTTGAGTTGTTCTGATACATCATTTGCAAGGCGATTGCGCGGATCATACATGGTGCGCAAAATCCCTTCAATTGTTAACGCAGGATTTACTAGCTTAGATAGCTGAGTAATGGTATCCATTAATGCCGTTAAACCTTCAAGGGCATAATACTCACATTGCATCGGAACTAAAATCGAATCTGCGGCAGCCATTGCATTAACAGTAAGCATGTTAAGTGAAGGCGGGCAGTCGATAAAAATGAAATCGTATTGATCTTGAATTTGTTCAAGCGCATTACGTAAACGCACTTCACGCGCAAACAATTCCATTAGTTTAACTTCAGCGGCAGTCACATCGCCATTAGCAGCAATTAAGTGATACTCACCTGAGGTTTCTTTATTGATCACTTCATCGATTGGTGTTTCTTCAATCAATAAATCGTAAATAGTCGCAACATCACCGTATTTATCGACACCACTACCCATGGTAGCGTTTCCTTGCGGATCAAGATCGATTAATAACACTTTACGCTTCGTCGCGGCCATCGATGCCGCGAGATTCACAGCGGTGGTTGTTTTACCAACACCACCTTTTTGGTTTGCTAATGCGATGACTTTTGCCACAGTGCTCTGATCCCTAGTCTTTAGATAGAATGATTAGATGTCTTTGCGCATCTAACTCAGGTACTTCCAAGCTGATTTTTTCATCAAACTTAATACCTTTAGGTAATGAGTCTAGTTCTTCGCTCGGAAATACGCCTTTTAAGGCGATAAATTTACCTGAATGATCAATCAAGTGCGCACACCAGTCAACCATATCTTGTAAAGAGGCGAATGCACGACTTAATACACCATCTAATTTAACACTTGGTTGATATTCTTCAACTCTAGACTGCACTGGGGTTACATTTTCAAGGCCAAGTGCATGTTTTACCTGCATCAAAAAGCGTACGCGTTTACCTAAACTATCTAACAATACAAATTGTGTTTCAGGTAAAGCGATGGCTAATACGATACCCGGTAAACCAGGACCCGTACCTACATCAATGTAATGTTTGCCTTTAAGGTGTGGTGCAACAACTAAGCTATCCATAATATGTTTAACCATCATTTCTTCAGGTAAACGAACAGAGGTTAAGTTATACGCTTTGTTCCACTTGTCTAATAATTCAACATATTGCACAAGTTGTTGTTGCTGTTTTTCTGTTAGCGCAATATCAGTTTGCGCTAACAGCGAAGTTAATTGTTGTTGTAACACTGTATTCCTCACCAACTACGCAGTCTTGCGCAGTAAGCCTTGCTTTTTCAGATAGACTAATAATAGCGAAATAGCAGCAGGGGTGATACCTGAAATACGTGACGCTTGGCCAATTGTATCTGGACGACTATCAGTAAGCTTTGCGATAACCTCATTTGATAAACCAGAAACAGTTGAATAATCAAAGTCTTTTGGTAATACAGTTTGTTCATGACGTAGCTGCTTATTGATCTCATCTTGCTGACGAGCAATATAGCCTGCGTACTTAGTATGGATCTCAACTTGCTCAAGTGCAGCTTGATTATCAAACTCAGAACCTAAACCATCAATTGCCATTAAATCGTTATAACGAATTTCAGGACGACGGATCAGATCTTCAAGGCTCGCTTCACGAGTCAGTGGTGTTTTTAATAACGCGTTTACTTGATCAACAGCAACGTGATCTTTGTGGATCCATGTTTCTTTTAAACGTTGCGTTTCTTTTTCGATGATTTCCATTTTTTCGTTAAAGGCAGCCCAACGAGCATCGTCAACTAAGCCAAGTTCACGGCCTTTCTCTGTTAAACGAATGTCGGCATTATCTTCACGAAGTAATAAACGGTATTCAGCACGGCTAGTAAACATACGGTACGGTTCTTTAGTACCTAATGTTGCTAGGTCGTCAATGAGTACACCTGTGTATGCTTCATCACGACGAGGTGTCCAAGACTCTTTGCCTTGTACTTGTAATGCGGCGTTCATACCCGCAATTAAACCTTGTGCGCCTGCTTCTTCGTAACCGGTTGTACCATTGATTTGGCCTGCGAAGAATAAACCATTAATAAACTTAGTTTCTAATGATTGCTTTAAGTCGCGCGGATCAAAGAAGTCATACTCAATCGCATAACCAGGACGACAAATATGTGCATTTTCAAAACCAGTGATTGATTGCACAATTTCAAGCTGTACATCAAACGGTAAGCTCGTTGAAATACCATTTGGATATAATTCGTATGATGTTAAACCTTCAGGCTCAACAAAGATTTGATGTTTGTCTTTATCAGCAAAACGTACGATCTTATCTTCGATTGAAGGGCAGTAACGTGGACCAATACCTTCAATTACACCTGAATACATAGGTGAGCGATGTAAGTTATTGCGGATCACTTCATGTGTTTTTTCATTTGTATAAGTGATGTAACACGGGATCTGCTGTGGGTGATCCGATTGTTTACCCATAAATGAGAATACAGGCGTAGGGGTATCACCAGGCTGTTCTTGCATCTTGCTAAAATCAACAGTTCGCGCATCAATACGAGGAGGCGTGCCTGTTTTTAAGCGATCAACACGGAAAGGTAGTTCACGTAATCGCTCTGCAAGTGCAATTGAAGGTGGATCACCGGCACGACCACCTTTGAAGTTCTCTAAACCAATATGGATCTGACCACCTAAGAAAGTACCTACGGTAAGAACCACAGAAGGCGCACTAAAACGAAGACCCATTTGCGTTACAACACCGATTACTCGATCACCTTCAACGATTAGATCGTCACATGATTGTTGGAAGATCTTTAAGTTTTCTTGATGTTGTAAAGTGTGTTGAATAGCTGCTTTATACAAAGCACGGTCAGCTTGAGCACGTGTAGCACGTACTGCAGGGCCTTTAGATGAGTTTAAAGTACGAAATTGAATACCGCCTTTATCAATAGCCTGAGCCATTGCACCACCAAGTGCATCGATCTCTTTAACTAAATGGCCTTTACCAATACCGCCAATTGCCGGATTACAAGACATTTGACCAAGGGTATCCATATTATGAGTTAGCAATAGGGTATTCATGCCCATGCGAGCAGATGCTAATGCAGCTTCAGTACCTGCATGTCCACCACCTACAACAATAACATCAAAACGTTCGTGAAAAATCATTTATGGGATCCTACTTAATCGACCAGCAAAACTTTGTAAAGGGAGCGTATTCTACCTAGAAATTTAGAGAAGATAAATGATTAAACAGTGCTCAAGATCTAAGTGGGTGATCTCTAATAATATAAAGGATCTTTTAAAGAGATCTTTTATTACTCTTACTACTAGTAACGGCTAGATCTGTTGATAATGTTCGCTTTACCATTTAAAACATGATCTTAACGCAGATCTAAAGGTGTTAATATGATCGGATCTTCCCGCGTAAAAGCTTTGATCAAAAGGGCTATTTATACACAGGGCAATATCGATTGGATCTTATCCAATGGATAAACTAGGTTAAAATCGCAGTTAGATCAGTGTTTATCCACAATCCGATCTAAATTATCAGTAAATTGTGGGTAACTTTTATAACAACGATCAACACCGATCGGCTTAATTGAGCCCTGCTGATTCGATCCAGCTTGGTAACCAGGCTAATGCCGTGTCTTCTGGCAATGCTTCATCAAGAATATTTAGCTCTAAGCGATCTGCCACGCGGTTTGCGCCTTTATTAGCTAATAACTCATCTAGATTACGACCTGCATAGTTATAGGTGTCGTAACTAGTGTCACCTAATCCGATCACACTGTAGTTTAATCCTTTAAGATCAGTCTGTTGGTTAATAGACTCAACAAATGGCAGTAGGTTCTCTGGGTAGTCTCCCGCGCCGTATGTAGAAGTACATAACAACCAAATAGTATCTTGCTGATCAATATCATCAAATACAGGCTGTTCATGAAGCTGCATTTGGATCCCTTGTTGTTCAAGGGCTTCTGCTAGTTGCTCTGCCACGTATTCTGCAGATCCCATTTGGCTGCCAACGATGATATTTACTGATTGCATGTGATTGATCATGTATAGAAATAAGTGGCCACATGATAACTAAGTTAGGGTGTGAGTAAAGCGTTGAATTACGATCTGAATAAGTTTTTCTGCTTAAAATGACAGCTTTAATTTAATACTTTTTATAATCTACTGTTTTTAATGGTTTTTTATATTTATTCATAAATTAAACCCTTTGATCAAGCTGTTAATAAATTTGGGGAAAGTTCTGATCAAGCTAAATATTGGAAACTGTATAACTTTGCTAAGTTGTTGATCTTTAATTATGTGTAAGCGCTTAATTTTTCAGATCTGATAAAAATAGTGAGTATGATCGTTTTGTGGATAGATCGCTTGTTGATAACGATCGGTTTGCAATTTGCGATCAATAAAATAGATCGAAAAAAACTTAAATAAGCGCTAATAAAGGCTGTTTTTAAGAAAATTAGTTATCAAAAAGGGCTGTTGTATGAAAATAAATTCAAATTTCCGCGTTTTTTTATGATCAAATCAGCCTTTAGATCTAAAAAAGCCCCAAATGTGGATAACATTTTTAGCTAAATTCGATCTTAAAAGCTGTTTTGATCTGATTTTTTAGCTCGATAAGTTAGTTTTCGATCTGAGTTAAACTGGTTTTTATCGTATTACCGACTAGATCATAGAGTGAATTACCCAATGAAAACCGTTTTGCACCACCAGCGAAAGCCGCTTTTGCTGAGTTAAAATTGTTCATTGCCATCACATTTAATGGCATATCTATTGTGTTAGCTAAGCTGGTTATGTGCTCCATGCTTGTTAAGCCGGGCACAAACAGACCGTCTGCACCTGCATCTTGATACGCTTTTGCTCGCTTTAATGTTGCTTGAAAAGGGGAGTCACTAACAAAGTAGGTATCGGTTCTGGCGTTTATAAATAAACCACCGAAGCCATTTTCGTTAAGTACTTTCTTTATTTCACTAATAATAGTGCATTGCTGCTCGGTAGATCTCAGTGCGTTAGTGTCTTTGTCTGAGTCTTCTATGTTGATGCCTACAACTCCTAATCTTGCTAACGCTAAAACGTTTTGGCTAATTTGCAGCGGATCGTTACTGTAGCCTGACTCTATATCCACAGAGAGTGGAATATGAATGTGTTCGGTTAAGCTTTTAACCAGCGCTAACTGAGTTTGAAAAGAGATGTTTTCACCATCAGCTAATCCTAAACTGGCAGCAATTCCCCAGCTGGTTGTTGCTACTGCTTTAGCTCCCGCAGCTTGGATGAATTGTGCTGAACTAAGATCCCACGCATTAGCAAGTATAAAGCCGCTTTGCTGGTGGTGTAATTGGTGAAAGAGTTGATATTTGTCCATGATGTCCTCCGTTTAACGACATCGCTAGACTAATTGATATGAGGTTAATTACTGGCTGGTTTCGGCCCTGAACCGATAATTGCTTACTGGACTAAAAACAAAAAAGAGTCTTGCGACTCTTTTTTATAATATTGATGACCGGAATTTATTTACCGATACAGAACGAACTAAAGATTTTCCCAAGCAAGTCATCAGAGGTAAATTCACCCGTTATCTCATTTAAGAACTGTTGCGTTAGGCGTAACTCTTCAGCCAATATCTCACCAGCAATATGCATCTCTAGTTGCTCTTTACCTGTGTTTAAATGATAGGCTGCGTGATCGAGTGCATCTAAGTGACGACGGCGTGCCATAAATCCACCTTCTGTGGCACCTTGGAAACCTATACATGCCTTTAAGTGAGTACGAACTAACTCTATACCCTCTGCATTTTTAGCACTTAAGCGGATCACTGGATATTGATCATGTTCATCCATACCGACATTTTCACCGGAAATATCGGCTTTATTTCGGATCACAGTAACACCCATACCCTCTGGTAACTTGGCCATAAACTCTGGCCAAATATCATGAGGGTCAGTGGCTGATGTGTCTGTGCCGTCTAACATAAATAGTACGCGATCGGCTTGGTTAATTTCATCCCATGCGCGTTCAATACCAATTTGCTCTACTTTATCTGGGCTTTCACGCAGGCCAGCGGTATCAATAATATGTAGTGGCATACCATCAATGTGGATATGTTCGCGTAATACGTCACGTGTTGTACCCGCTATTTCGGTAACGATGGCTGCATCACGGCCAGCTAACGCATTAAGTAGGCTTGATTTACCAGCGTTAGGGCGACCCGCAATAACAACACGCATACCTTCACGCATGATGCTACCTTGTTTAGCTTGCTGAGTTACATTCTCTAATTGAGCAATAATGGCATTGAGATCTGCGGATACTTTACCGTCTGATAAAAAGTCGATTTCTTCATCAGGAAAATCAATTGCGGCTTCAACATACATACGTAGGTGAATGACTTTCTCCACCAGCGTTTCGATGTGCTTAGAGAATTCACCTTGCAGTGATTGGAGGGCGCTTTTTGCTGCCTGTTCACTGGTTGCATTAATTAGATCAGCAATTGCCTCAGCTTGAGTTAAATCAAGCTTATCATTCATAAATGCGCGCTCAGAGAACTCACCTGGTTTTGCTAAACGTACACCGTCAATTTGGCTAATTTCTTTTAATAGCATATCTAATACGACAGGGCCGCCGTGACCTTGTAGTTCTAGTACGTCTTCGCCGGTAAATGAATTTGGCCCTTGAAAGTAAATAGCAATACCTTGGTCAAGCTGTTCACCGCTCAAGCTCTTAAATGGTACATAGTCTGCGTAACGTGTTTTAGGACAACGGCCAATAATCTGTTCTGCCACTGTTTTAGCTAAGCTGCCAGAGACGCGAATAATACCAACCCCACCACGTCCTGGTGCGGTCGCTTGTGCTGCAATTGTGTCTTGATTAATCATGCGATGAAATAATGCCAATAAAAGAATGAATGCTGGCTCTATTGTAACCTATGGCTTAATTTCATGCGAATAGCTGTTTAACGAATGAAGTAGTAGTTAGCTGATATTAGTAATACTTTATTTAGCTTTAATTAATAATAAACGACCATTGCAAATGATAATTATATTCATTACCATGTTGCGCATTCTAAATTTTATCGTTTTTTATTATGCGTCTTTCTGCTGTTTTTATTGCACTTGCTGCTGGTTTTTCGGGCGTTGCCCATGCTCAAACTGAAGTGACTACTTCGGATCAAAGTGATTCTAAAGAACTCGAAAAAATAGAAGTTGTTGGCCGTGCGTTCTCTTTATATCGCCCAACCGAGTCTAGCTTTGCTACTCGTACCAATACACCTTTAGAGAAAATTCCTCAGTCAATTCAAATTTTGCCGCAGGAGCTGATCAGTGATCAGGCTGCTCGCCAAATTACCGACCTTTATAGCACTATTGCTGGCGTTAATGCCTTTAGTTATTCGGGCGTTACATTTCGTGGCTTTCGCCAAGATGAGATTTTATATGATGGTGTAAAGGGCGACCCTTTCAATGGCTTTGCTGTACCGCAATTATTTAATATTGAACAAGTTGCGGTTTTAAAAGGACCTGCTGGCGCTATATACGGTAGTGGTAATCCGGGTGGTATTATTAACTATGTAACTAAGAAGCCTAAATTCACCAGTGAACACAGTATTGAAGTTGAAGTAGGTAATGATGACTTCTTCAGTGGTGCATTAGAAAGCACTGGAACATTGAGTGAATCACTTGATAATCATGCTTACCGTGTTGGTCTTTACCGTGATACTGAAAAGCCATTCCGTGCTAATACTAGCAGCGATAATACCATTGTTGATCTTGGTTATACGTGGCTTATCAACAGTGCAACCGAATTGACCACTCAGTATACCTATATAGAGCAAGAGTTGGGTGGGGCACGTTTACGTGGTGTGCCTGCTGATGATAATGGCAATTTTCTAACTGATATTAGCTGGAATCATAACGAGGCGACAGACTTTCAAAATGTTGAAGCCCATGTTTATCAGGCAACTTTAAAACATGAGTTTAATGATGTTTGGCGCACAGATGTCACAGCACGTTACTTTGATAACAAAGAAGTGCAAAACTACCATGAACCAAGAGGCCTCGTAGATACAGATGACGACGGTATTGTTGATTGGAGTCATCGTGAATTTCGTGATCAAGTACGTGAGAACGAAGGTTTTAGCTTAACAGCTAATGCGATTGCAGAATTTATAGTTGCAGACATGCAGCATCAAGTGTTGTTTGGTAGTGATTGGTATGAACATGATTTTGAAAGCGTTTACCGTACAGCTACGCAACAAAGTAAAGGTGGCCCAGTACCAGGACTTGATCTTAACAACCCTGAGTATGGTTTAACCTCTGCTGATGATTATAACCTTGATAGTATTACCCCACGGCTTGGTAAAACGAATAGCACCCGCTTTGGTGCCTACTTGCAAGATCAACTAGATATCACTGCTAATTGGAGTGTGACAGCTGGCTTAAGGTATGATCGTTTTGAAGATAAAGATCTGTTAAATCAAACCGAGTTTTCTGATAGCGACTTAACCTACCGTATTGGTACCAGCTATAACATTAATAATATGTTCTTCCCTTATGCGCTACATGGCACTGGCTTTGTGCCGCAAAGTGCGAGTAATCAAGAAACAGCAAAGGGCGGTCCGTTCTCGCCGGAGACTAGCCGCATTAACGAGTTAGGTTTAAGAACCAAGCTATTAGCAGACACACTTGCTGTTAATATGGCTGTGTACGATATTGTCCGCGAAAACATCCTGCAGCCTAGCTTATTAGGTGATGTTGCAGGTGACGGCGTTGATGACTTAGTTGCTGTTGGTGAAGTACAAAGTAAGGGCTTTGAACTTGAAGTGGTTGGTGACATCACTGAGCGCTGGGTAGTTACTGCAAGCTACGCTTATAATGATACCCGTATTACTAAAGCCAACGACAGTATTCGTAACCAAATTCCAGATAGCGATAAATTTGCTAACGCGCCGCAAAATACCCTAGGTATATGGACACGCTATGAGCTACCTAGCTTATCGTCATCTATTTCTGCTGGCTTAGATTATGTTGATGAACAGCTTAGTTTAGGTGGTCAACGTGTTAAACCTTACACTGTTTACAACATGGCGTGGCAAACAACCGTTGATAACTGGCAATGGCAGCTATCAGTTAAGAACCTATTTGATAAAGAATACGCAAGCAGTGGCTTTATCGAGCGAACAGGGCACTTTCCTGGTGAGCCACGCCGTGTCTATTTAAGTGCTAAATACAGTTTTTAATGGTGGCGTGTGAACGCTAAAAGTTGGTTTAACTTACATTCTTGGGCAGGACTCTTTGTTGGAGTCCTGCTTTTTGTTACCTGCGTATCGGGAACACTCGCTACGTTAAGTCATGAACTCGAGTACTTAACAGACGCTAAGTACCGTGCTTTAACTTCTTCTGCTTCGACTAACTACCCAGCTCTCGAAAACACCCTTAATAAGCATTATCCGCAAGCTCAGTTACTTTATATCCAACGTCATAAGCAAGATTACCTTGCCATTGAAGCGGCTCTTAAAGTCGGTGATTCATTTCGCTTTGTTTATTTAGATGCTGCAACGGGTCGCTTACTCGGTGAAGGAGAGTGGGCGCGGATATCGCGGTTTTTACGTAACTGGCATATGAACTTGTCGATGGGCTGGATGGGTAAACTAATCGTCACCAGTTTGAGTATTTTACTCGTTATTTTATTGGTCTCGAGTTTTTATGTGTATCGGCGCTGGTGGCAAGGCTTTATGAAAAAGCCTGCTGCGCTAAGCCTTGATAAACGTAGTAGTTGGTCTGATTGGCATAAGCTGTTAGGGCTTTGGAGTTTATGGTTTATTGCTGTGATGGCCATCACAGGGATTTGGTATCTGGTAGAACATGGGCTGCAAACTGCGAATGTACCTCACTATGTCTCTAGTCCACCAGCCGTGAGTGAGTTTAAGAAACAAAGCCCTCACAAAGATCTATCGCCAATTAGTTTAGCAGCTGCTTATGAAGCTGCTCAACAGGCATTTCCTAGCCTTGATATTCGCTATATTCGTTATCCTAATAAAGCGGATCAGCCTATTGAAGTACGTGGTTATAACGATGATATTTTACTGCGCCTACGTGCTAACCGAGTTTATTTAAAACCAAGTTCCGGTGAAGTTCTTGGTGTACAAAAAGGGGCAGAACTAAACCTGCTTCCACGAATTAAAGACACCGCTGATCCGCTTCACTTTGGTAACTTTTCAGGCATTGGTACCAAGCTTATTTGGGGGCTATTTGGTGCATTGATGAGCTTTGTAAGCGCTGCTGGCATCTATATGAGTTGGCTTAGGGTTAAGCGTAAATCAATGGCTGTAAAGTGGCTTGGTTTATCTGGGATGATTGCAATCGGTTTGGTAGTTGCTTCGTTATTAACAACGAGTTTGAGCTTTACTGAACGCAGTGTGCCCAATCAAGTTTATTCTCCTATTCTCGGTTAGCTATTTATTTTTAGGCATTAAAAAAGGCGCAGTTAGCGCCTTTTTTATTGGGTTAAGAGTTTAGCCTCTTACCTTAATACCTTTTTTCTCCATACCGCGGTAGATGATTAGCATCTGTGCGATTGAGATAAGGTTCGATACTAACCAGTAAAGTACTAGGCCAGATGGGAACCATAAGAAGAAAATAGAGAATACAACTGGCATAAAGGTCATCATTTTTTGCTGCATAGGGTCAGTAACCGTCATAGGTTGCAGCTTTTGAGTGATGAACATACTTAAACCAAATAAAACAGGTAATACGTAGTATGGGTCCATTGCTGATAAGTCATTTAACCATAAAACGAATTCAGCATGACGTAGCTCAGTTGATTCTAAGAATACGTAGAATAACGCTAAGAAGATTGGCATTTGTAGTAACAGTGGGAAACAGCCACCCATAGGGTTCACTTTTTCTTTGCGGTACATTTCCATCATAGCTTGACCGAATTTTTGACGGTCATCACCATACTTCTCTTTTAGGGCAGCCATTTTAGGCTGTAAGGCACGCATCTTAGCCATTGACGTGTATTGTGCTTTAGTAAGCGGGTACATTGCCGTTTTAACGATAACCGTGATTGCAATGATAGCTAGACCCCAGTTACCTAGGATGCTGTGTAACCACTTAAGTAGTACGAATAATGGTTGTGAGATAAACCATAACCAACCATAGTCTACAGTTAGGTCTAAGTCTGGGTGGATTGCTTCTAGTACGTCAGACTCTTTCGGGCCCATGTAATAAGTTGAGCTAAGTGTTGCTTGCGTACCAGCTTGTACGTTAACTGCTTCACCTTTAGTACCAATAATTGCCGCATTACCAGCAACTAATTTGCTGTAAAGGGTATTTTGTTGGTCTTGCTTTGGTACCCACGCACTTACAAAGTAGTGTTGGATAAATGCAATGTAGCCGCCAGCTGTAGTGATGTTAAGGTTTTTATCAGCCATGTCTGAGAAGCTGTACTTTTCGTATGGCTCTTCTTCAGTACCAAATGCTGCGCCTAAGTAGTTTTGATCTACTAAGCTACCTTTTTCTTGTACTGTGCGTTTTACTTGCGTGTATAACTGAACTTGAATTGGATCAGCTGTTACGTTGTTTACTGTGTACTCTAAATCTACAGCGTAGTCGCCTTTTCTGAAGATATAAGTTTTAGTAAACGTCACACCTTTACTGTCAGTAAACTCAAGTGGTACACGTAGCTCATCACCCGCTAAAGTGAATGCTTTTTGTGTGGTTTTATAAACAGGACGGCCAGCAACAGTTGCGTCAGGACCATTTAAACCAATTAAGCCACTTTGCGAGAAGTATTGCTTACCATCGAACTCACCTAATAGCATGTAAGGTGTGTTACTGCCTTTTTCTTCTTCGTACTGAAGTAAGTCTGTTTCAATGATGTCACCACCACGGGTGTCAATTTTAACAGTGAATACGTCAGTTGTTACATCGATAACTGAGCGCTTTGCTGTCGTTACAGCTGGAACTTCACCGTCAGATGATGCAGGAATAAAGTCATCAGATTCTGGTGTTGTTGCGCCTAGTGTTTGTGTTGTGGCACTTGGATCAGCCTTTGGTGCGTTGTAGTCGTTATTCCATTCTTGAAATAATAAAAACGACACAAGCATCAAGCCGATTAATAAAAACGTGCGTTGCGATTCCATAACAGCTCTTATTTCTCGTGTTGGTGGTTAATATGATTTTTTGCCGGTACGGGATCATCCCCACCAGCATGTAAAGGGTGGCATTTTAATATGCGTTTAACAGCTAACCAACTGCCTTTTACACTTCCATGCAAATTAATTGCTTGAATAGCGTAACTAGAGCAGGTTGGATTAAAACGACAATGCGGGCCTAATAGTGGGCTTATCCATTTTTGATAGCCGCGTATTAGCATGACTAAACAGCGCTTTGGAATAGCAACAAGTGGTTTAAGTAACCTCATGATGTGTCTGCCCCTGCGTTAATTTAGTCAATGGATACCATGAATTTAAATTCCCATCGTTGAATTTTAAATGCATGATTAAAAGGTGAGCTAAAGATACCTTAATTAAGCCTGTAATTCTATTGCTATCAGGCTTGTTTATTAGATTTAGCTGATTTATTCGGGCGTTTTTTAAATGGTGGTGGTTTAGGTGCACCGGGCTTGCAGCGTTCGTTAATTTTTCGCCACAATTTATTTAGTTGCTTTGTTAGCTCTTCGTTTGACTGTTCATCAATACCACTTTTAACCATAAGCACAATATCAATGTTATCGAGTTTATGTTGATTTAAACGGAAACTTTCGCGAGCAAGTCGTTTAATTCGATTACGTTGACAGGCTTTTTTAACGCGTTTTTTTGCGACCGTGAGACCTAATCGAGGATTAGTTTGGTCATTACGTTTAGCTAATAGGGTAAAGAAAGGAGTCGCAGCGCGTGCTGGTTCATTAAAGATTCGAGAGTAATGCGAGGGAGTTAACAGACGTAACTCCCTGCTGAAGCTAAAGTCTTCCACTTATATATTAAGCAGAAAGAACTTTACGGCCTTTAGCACGACGACGAGCTAATACTTTACGGCCATTTGCTGTTGCCATACGAGCACGGAAACCGTGTGTACGTTTGCGTTTTAAAACGCTAGGTTGAAAAGTTCTTTTCATAACAATTCCATCCGATCGGTTAAGGTTAAAACATCCTATGCAGGTCGCGATCCTGGCACAGGTGCCATTGCGAGCGCGAGATATTATAGATGAAGACAACAAAAGTCAATCATTAAAACGCTGCAGAGGCCGTAATTATAAAGGATCCTTTTAGCTGATCATATAGGATCATCATAAATAAGAAGTTTTCCACAGCCTCTGTATAAAAAGTGAATAAAAGCTTGGGAAAAGCCAATTCGATCGTAGAATTTGATCGCGATCTGGCTGCAGATTTGTTATGATCACTGTTCGAGCTTAAAAAATAATTTTCTTAAAAATCAGTGTTTTATTGTTTTATGTTGCTGAGATCATATTTTTCATAAAAATCAATCTTGTACTTGTGGATAAAGTACCTTCATAATAGTCGGTCTGGGCCAAGAAAGTTGGTCAAAGATTAGCAATAAATGTTTGATTTTCCATCATTAAAGATGAACGGGAATAAAAATTAAATCTCTGGGAGTTTAACTGTGTATCTGTCGGTTTGGCAAAGTTGTTTATATGTATTGCAAGATGAATTGCCTTCACAGCAATTCAGTATGTGGGTAAGACCACTTCAAGCAGAAAGTACCGAAGATACGTTGACTATATATGCACCTAACCGTTTTGTTTTGGATTGGGTGAGAGAAAAGTATTTAAACCGTATTAATGAACTACTCGTTGAAATTTGTGGTGATGAAGCACCTGAATTACGTTTTGATGTTGGTAGTAAACCTATTTTAAATGCCCAAGTGGCATCTGCACCGGCTGCAGCAGAAACAAGCGCATCTGTTCCACAACAAACTGCTGAAAAGCAACAGCCAAAACCTGAAAAAGCAGCGGTCGAACCTGCACCAAAATCAGGCTATAAATCAAACATTAAAGAAAATTACACCTTTGATAGCTTTGTTGAAGGTAAATCAAATCAATTAGCAAAAGCTGCAGCAACTCAAGTTGCAGATAACCCAGGTTCAGCATTTAACCCTGTATTTATATATGGTGGTACGGGCTTAGGTAAAACTCACTTATTACATGCTGTTGGTAACGGTATTATGGCTAATAAGCCAGACGCGAAAATTGTTTATATGCACTCAGAGCGATTTGTGCAAGACATGGTTAAAGCGCTACAAAATAATGCCATAGAAGAATTTAAACGTTATTACCGAAGTGTTGATGCATTGATGATCGATGACATTCAATTTTTCGCTAATAAAGAACGCTCACAAGAAGAGTTTTTTCATACCTTCAACGCTTTACTTGAAGGAAATCAACAGATTATCTTAACTTCAGACCGCTATCCTAAAGAGATAGAAGGGGTTGAAGATCGCCTTAAATCACGTTTTGGCTGGGGCTTAACCATTGCTATTGAGCCACCAGAACTTGAAACCCGCGTTGCTATTTTGATGAAAAAAGCGCAGCAAAGTAAAATCAATTTACCTCACGAAGTTGCCTTTTTTATCGCGAAAAAATTACGCTCAAATGTGCGTGAATTAGAAGGGGCGTTAAACCGCGTTATTGCTAATGCAAACTTTACTGGTCGTCCGATTTCAATCGACTTTGTAAAAGAAGCGCTACGTGACTTACTTGCGCTGCAAGATAAACTGGTAACGATAGATAATATTCAACGCACTGTTGCTGAGTATTACCGTATTCGTGTGTCAGATTTACTCTCTAAACGTCGTAGCCGTTCAGTAGCAAGACCACGTCAAGTGGCCATGGCATTATCAAAAGAACTTACAAATCACAGTTTACCTGAGATTGGCGACGCCTTTGGTGGTCGTGATCACACAACTGTATTACACGCTTGTCGTAAAGTTAAATCACTCCGTGACGAAAGCCACGAAGTGAAAGAAGATTATCAAAACTTAATAAGAACCTTGTCATCTTAAGGCCGACTTTATTATGCAAATAACAATATCAAGAGAGCAATTTTTAAAACCTTTAGTTCAAGTGTCTGGTGCGATTGAGCGTAAGCACACCTTACCGATTTTATCGAACGTACTGTTAGTTGTTGAAAACGGACAACTTTCGATGACGGGTACTGATCTTGAAATTGAGTTAGTGGCGAGTGTGTTTGTCGGTGAAGATACCACAGATACGCAACTCACTTTACCAGCTAAAAAGTTACTCGATATTTGTAAAAGTTTACCTGATGGCTCAGACCTTACGTTAAGTAGCCAAGATCATCAGTTACTATTAACAAGTGGTAAAAGCCGTTTTTCTTTAACTACGCTGGCCGCTGAAGATTTTCCGAATCTTGAGCAGTGGGATGGTGAAGTTGAATTTCAACTAACGCGTTTAGAACTGCGTAAGCTTTTAGAAAGCACGCATTTTTCTATGGCGAATCAAGACGTCCGTTATTACTTAAACGGTATGTCATTTGAAGTTGATAACGCAGATATCAAAACAGTGGCTACAGATGGTCACCGTTTGGCAATTGCACAAAAGCAATTACCACAGTCTTTAAATACACAACGTCAGTTAATTATTCCACGTAAAGGTGTACAAGAAATTATGCGCCTAATGGTGGCTGATGATGAACTAGTAACCATTCAATTTGGTGCTAACCATATTCGTATTATTGATACTGAGTTTACATTTACTAGTAAACTAGTTGATGGTCGTTTCCCTGATTATCGTCGAGTATTGCCACGTGGTGGTGATAAAGTGATTACTGCTAACCGTGAATGGTTGCGCAGTGCTTTCCAACGTGTGTCTATTTTATCGAATGAAAAATTCCGTGGTGTACGTTTAAATCTGTCTGAAGGTTTATTAAAAATTACAGCAAACAACCCTGAGCAAGAACAAGCTGAAGAGGTGGTTGAAGTAATGTACCAAGGCGGCGAACTTGAAATTGGCTTTAACGTTTCTTATGTGCTTGATGTACTTAATACATTAAAAACAGAAGATGTAACCTTTACGCTTGCAGACTCTAATAGCAGTGCGCTAATTGAAGGTGCAGGTGACGAAGAAGCTATGTACGTTGTAATGCCGATGCGCCTATAAGCTTATATGAGTTTAAGTCATTTAAGCCTCAATAATTTTCGGAATATTGAGGCGCTGACACTTGAGCCGGTTAATGGCATAAACATTATCTATGGCGAAAATGGCAGCGGAAAAACCAGTCTCCTTGAGGCGATATATTTCCTTTCTCACGGTAAATCATTTCGTACCGCCAAACATAAAAATATCATTCAGCATCAACAAGACAAGTTTGTGATTCATGGGCGCAAAGCGTTGCATGATTTGTCTATTCCGATTGGTATAAGCAAAAACCAAGCGGGTGAAACGTCTTTAAAGATTCAGGGAAAAACGAGCCGTAAAATCTCTGAATTAGCTCAACTAGTGCCGGTGCAAGTTATTACTCCAGAAAGCTATTCGTTGTTTTTTGGTGGCCCAAAAGAGCGTAGAAAATTTCTCGATTTAGGATTGTTCCACGTGGAACATGACTTTTTTTACTTGTGGCAGTCTTTTAATAAAGTACTGAAACAACGTAATGCTTTATTAAAAAGTAAACCTCGAGATTATTTCGAACAGATCAAGTTTTGGGATAAAGAATTTGTTAGACTAGCTGAACAAATAAATAATCTAAGAATCGCGTATATAAGTAGGTTTAAGCAGCAGTTTTTTGATAAAATGTGTGCAGAATTAACGCTTGTAAGCGATTTAGAAATTAACTTTCATGCGGGCTGGAAAGAGAGTGAAACGCTCTCAGAGGCGCTTGAGCAAAGCTTTGAACGTGATGCCAAACAAGGTTTCACAAGTAAAGGTCCGCATAAAGCTGATTTTAGTTTTAGTGTTTCTGGTAACAGTGTAGAAAATACATTTTCTCGCGGTCAATTGAAGCTCTTGCTTTATGCGTTAAAAGTAACGCAAAATAGCTTAATTGAGTCAGAAACAGATAAGCAATCTATATTGCTAATAGATGACTTACCTTCAGAACTGGGTGAAGATACAAAAGAAAAAGTGGGTCAGCTTTTGACTCATTGCGATTCGCAACTTTTTATCTCATCAATTTTATCTGAAAGTATTTCTGCTGTGGTGGAACCCATGCAACGAGAACTAAAAATGTTCCACGTGAAACATGGCAACCTAATAACAAGATAAGTGGGATTAACCATGTCTGAGAATTACGATTCGTCGAGTATTAAAGTACTTAAAGGATTAGACGCAGTAAGAAAGCGTCCAGGAATGTATATAGGGGACACCGATGACGGTACAGGCCTACACCACATGGTGTTTGAGGTTGTTGATAACTCTATCGATGAAGCCTTAGCTGGTCATTGTGATGATATTTTTGTAACGATTCACTTAGACGGTTCAGTCTCTGTAAGAGATAACGGTCGTGGTATTCCTACATCTATTCACGAAGAAGAAGGTGTTTCAGCGGCTGAAGTTATCATGACGGTACTTCACGCTGGTGGTAAGTTCGATGATAACTCATATAAAGTATCAGGTGGCTTACACGGTGTAGGTGTTTCGGTAGTAAATGCACTATCTGAAAAGCTACAACTAACCATTCGTCGTGAAGGAAAAATTCACCAACAAACATATACTATGGGTGTACCAGATGCGCCATTAGCAATAATTGGTGACGCAACAGACACAGGTACTGAATTACGTTTCTGGCCAAGTGGTGAAACATTCACTGACCTTAACTTCCACTACGATATTTTAGCAAAACGTTTGCGTGAGCTTTCGTTCTTAAACTCTGGTGTAAGTATTATTCTTACTGATGAGCGCGAAGAATCTAAGAATGACCACTTCAAATATGACGGTGGTATCCAAGCATTCGTAGAATATCTAAACCGTAACAAAACACCTGTACATAAAAGTGTTTTCCACTTTACCCATGAGCGTGAAGAAGACGGTATTAGTGTAGAAGTTTCAATGCAGTGGAACGATGGTTTCCAAGAAAGCATTTACTGTTTCACAAACAACATTCCACAACGTGATGGTGGTACGCACTTAGCTGGCTTTAGAGCAGCATTAACACGTACGCTAAATAACTACATGGAAAAAGAAGGCTTTAACAAAAAAGCGAAAACAACAAGCAATGCAACGGGTGATGATGCTCGTGAAGGCTTAACTGCGGTTGTAAGTGTTAAAGTTCCTGATCCTAAGTTCTCATCACAAACTAAAGACAAACTAGTATCAAGTGAAGTTAAGTCTGCTGTAGAACAAGCAATGGCAGAAAAACTAACAGAGTTCTTATTAGAAAACCCTGTTGATGCTAAAACAGTTGTTGGCAAAATTATTGATGCAGCACGAGCTCGTGAAGCAGCACGTAAAGCACGTGAAATGACACGCCGTAAAGGTGCAATGGATTTAGCTGGTTTACCAGGTAAATTGGCAGACTGCCAAGAAAAAGATCCAGCACTTTCTGAACTATACATAGTGGAGGGTGACTCTGCAGGTGGTTCAGCTAAGCAGGGTCGTAACCGTAAAAACCAAGCTATCTTGCCACTTAAAGGTAAGATTCTTAACGTAGAAAAAGCACGCTTTGATAAGATGCTTTCTTCTCAAGAAGTCGCAACTCTAATCACTGCATTAGGCTGTGGTATTGGTCGTGATGAATATGACCCAGAAAAGCTACGTTATCATCGTATCATTATCATGACCGATGCGGACGTGGATGGTTCTCACATTCGTACCTTACTACTGACTTTCTTCTACCGTCAAATGCCAGAGATTGTAGAAAAAGGCTTTATCTATATTGCGCAACCACCACTTTATAAAGTGAAAAAAGGTAAGCAAGAACGCTACATTAAAGATGACCCAGCGCTTGTTGATTACTTAACATCATTAGCATTAAACAATGCTGCACTTTATACAAGCGAAGGTGCATCTGCACTTGAAGGTGAAGAGCTAGAAAGAATCGTTCACGACTATCAAAATACAGTTAAAGTGATTGAGCGCTTAAAACGTAAATATCCAAACTCGGTTATGGAACGTTTAATTTATCAAAGCGAAATTACCGAAGCTGATTTAGCAGATGAAGCAAAAGTTAAAGAGTGGACTAATACTCTAGTTGACGACTTAATTGCACGTGATGAAGATGCAACTATCTTCCATGCGGGCACTGAGCACGATACTGAGCGCAACATGTATTATCCTGTTGTGAACATTCGTCAACATGGTGTGGATAAAGCTCATGTACTAAACCATGACTTCATCACATCGCGTGACTACAAACGCATTGCAGCGACAGGCGTAAACATTGCTAACTTACTTGAGGAAGGGGCATATGTTCAACGCGGTGAGAAAACTCTTGCTGTTGATAACTTTGTGGATGCATTAGAGTGGTTAATCAATGAATCGAAGCGTGGCCTTTATATTCAACGCTATAAAGGACTCGGTGAGATGAACCCTGATCAGCTTTGGGAAACCACTATGGACCCAGATGCTCGTCGTATGTTGAAAGTAACAATTGAAGATGCAGTAGCGGCAGACCAATTGTTTGCGACTCTAATGGGTGACCAAGTTGAGCCGCGTCGTGACTTCATCGAAACGAATGCGCTACGTGTAGTTAACCTAGACGTATAACGCGAAATTAAGAATTTAAAAGGAGCCAACTGGCTCCTTTTTTTATTGCTGAAAAAGCACAAACTGCTTAAAACCTTACTGCACACAAGGTATACTGAGAGCAATTTTCAGACTAAACGCACCAGATACTATAAGCCAAATATGCAAAAATATGACGTTAAAACCTTTCAAGGTTTGATCCTGGCTTTACAGGACTATTGGGCACAGCAAGGCTGTGTGATTGCTCAACCACTCGATATGGAAGTGGGAGCAGGGACATTTCATCCGTTAACTTTCTTAAAGTCAATTGGCCCAGAGCCAATGTCGAGCGCGTATGTTCAACCATGCCGCCGTCCAACTGATGGTCGTTATGGTGAAAACCCGAACCGTTTACAGCATTACTACCAATTCCAAGTAGTATTAAAGCCATCACCAGAAAACATCCAGGAGCTTTATTTAGGCTCTTTAGCTGCCGTTGGTATCGATACACTAACTGATGAAGTTCGCTTCGTAGAAGACAACTGGGAGTCTCCTACATTAGGTGCATGGGGCCTAGGTTGGGAGATCTGGTTAAACGGCATGGAAGTAACTCAGTTCACTTACTTCCAGCAAGTAGGTGGCTTAGAGTGCTCACCAGTAACCGGTGAAATCACTTATGGTCTTGAGCGTTTAGCTATGTATATTCAGGGCGTAGATAGTATCTATGACCTAGTATGGGCAGACGGTCCTATGGGTCGTGTGACATACGGTGATGTATTCCATCAAAACGAAGTAGAGCAGTCAGCTTATAACTTCGAACAAGCGGATGTTGAGTTCTTATTTGCACAGTTCGATCACTGTGAAAAAGAAAGCGAAAAGCTAATTGAAGCAGGCTTACCATTACCAGCTTATGAGCAAGTAATGAAAGCATCACATGCGTTTAACTTATTAGACGCTCGTCACGCTATCTCAGTAACAGAACGTCAACGTTATATCTTACGTGTTCGTGCTTTATCTAAAGCATGTGCGCAAAGTTACTATGATGCCCGTGAAGCTCTTGGTTTCCCGCTTTGTAAGGATTAAGAATTAGCATGTCAGCAGAAAATTTATTAGTAGAAATTGGCACAGAAGAGTTGCCACCAAAAGCACTTCGTAAACTTGCTGAGTCGTTTGCTGAGAACTTAGCAACTGAGCTTGCAAGCTTAGAATTAAATCACCAAGGCGTTAACTGGTACGCATCACCACGTCGTTTAGGCTTACGTGTTAGTGCACTTGAAGCAAAACAAAGTGACAAGGTTGTAGAAAAGCGTGGTCCTGCAGTTGCAGCAGCTTTTGATGCCGATGGTAATCCAACTAAAGCAGCAATGGGTTGGGCGCGTGGTTGTGGTATCGATGTAAGCGATGCACAAACACTTGAGACAGATAAAGGCGCTTGGTTATTACATAAAGCACAGGTTGAAGGCCAAGCAACTACATCGCTTATGAGTAATGCTGTGAACAAAGCACTTGCTAAATTACCTATCCCTAAACCAATGCGTTGGGGGGCAAATAAAACACAATTTATTCGCCCTGTGCACACAGCGACTATCTTATTTGGTAGCACGCTAATTGAAGGCGAAATCCTTGGTAAGCAAGTTGGCAACCAATTACAAGGTCACCGTTTCCATCATCCAGAAAAAGTAACAATCAACCACGCTGATGATGTGTTTGATGTGCTGAAATCTGCTTACGTTGTCGCAGACTTCGAAGCGCGTAAAGCACAAATTCGTGAACAGATTGAAGCAGCAGCTAGCGCTGTAAATGCAAAAGTAGCGATGGATGAAGACTTACTTGAAGAAGTAACATCCTTGGTTGAATGGCCAGTAACGCTGACTGCAACATTCGAAGAAGCATTCTTAGATGTTCCTTCAGAAGCGCTTATCTATACCATGAAGGACGACCAAAAGTACTTCCCGTTATTAGACCAAGATGGCAACTTACTTAACAAGTTCCTATTTGTTTCTAATATCGAAAGTAAAGATCCAAGCGTGGTCATAGCCGGTAACGAAAAAGTTGTTCGTCCTCGTTTAGCGGATGCGCAGTTCTTCTACGAAACAGATAAGAAGAAAACGCTAGAGAGTCGCTTAGAATCGCTAGATACCGTTTTATTCCAAAAGCAACTTGGTACGCTGAAAGATAAATCTGAGCGTATTAGTGAACTTGCCGGTTACATTGCTGAGCAATTAGGAGCCGATGCCGAGCTGGCTAAGCGAGCAGGTTTATTAAGTAAAACAGACCTAATGACCGAAATGGTTATGGAGTTTACCGACGTACAAGGTGTAATGGGTATGCATTACGCTCGTCACGACGGTGAAGCTGAAGAAGTTGCACTCGCGCAAAATGAACAATATATGCCTCGCTTCGCGGGCGATAACTTACCAACAAATGTGATCAGCTGTGCGGTCGCAATTGCTGATAAGTTTGATACGCTGGTGGGTATTTTTGGTATTGGTCAAGCGCCAAAAGGCGACAAAGACCCATTTGCACTTCGCCGTGCAGCAATTGGTGCATTACGCATCATGGTTGAAAAATCATTACCGCTAGATATCTTAGACCTTGTTGCTAAGTCACAAACATTATTCGGTGAAAAGCTAACAAACCTAAACGTATCAACAGATGTGTTTGAGTTTATGCTAGGTCGTTTCCGCGCATGGTATCAAGATGAAGGTATCGAAGTTGATGTCATTCAAGCTGTGCTAGCTCGTCGTCCAACTAAACCAGTTGATTTCGACCGCCGTGTTAAAGCGGTAAGTCACTTCCGTACATTAGACGCAGCAGAAGCGCTTGCAGCAGCAAATAAACGTGTAAGCAATATCTTGGCTAAAAATGACATCACAACACAAGGTGATGTAAATGAGAGCCTATTAAGCGATGATGCAGAGAAAGTATTAGCATCACACGTTGCTAAGTTTGCAACTGAGCTTGCACCTCTGTATGCAAATGGCGATTACCAAGAAGCATTATCACAACTTGCGGGTATCCGTGAGAGTGTTGATAACTTCTTCGATAACGTCATGGTAATGGCAGATGACGAAGCGGTTAAACAAAACCGTTTAGCATTGTTAAGCCAACTAAGCCGTCTGTTTTTAGATATTGCTGATATTTCTGTACTTCAGAAGTAAGCAGTAGCCAATTAATAAAAGCCAGCTCTGTGCTGGCTTTTTTGTAGCATAAGGAACAGTAATGAAACGTGTAATTACTTTAGCATTAGCAGGCTTATTAACAGCCTGTTCTAGCCAAATGCAAATGCCAAGCATTGACGATATTCTGCCAAGCAAAGAGCTTGACCGTACTATGTATTTACGTGGTGATTTCACCTTGTGGGATGCGGAGCCGCAGTATCAATTAGAGCAAGTTGCACCGGGCATATTCCAAACCGACGTTAAGTTTTCAACACCTGGTAAGGTTTATGAATTCAAAGTAGCGGATGCTGATTTTAGTGAAGGCTATAACTGTGGTTACAGTGATATGGACCCTGCAGGTCAATCATTGGTTCTAGGCCAAGCCGCCAATGCAGACTGTAATACCATCTACAATTATTTCAGCTTTAAACCCGCTGCAAAAGGCGTATATGTAGTGAGCTTTGATTACCGCAATAGTAATCAACCAAAAGTGACAGTAACTCGAAAGTAAAGCTCTGTGCTGGTAGGTTGGGTAGAGCGGAGCGAAATCCAACGCATACACTCACCTTGAAGGTTAGCTGGGGTATCTAGCTCTGCAACGGATTAGCTATCGGGAGTGTTCGATATATCGCAGAAAATAAGTACCTCTAACACGTTGGGTTTCGTTGCTCTAAACTCAGCCTAAACTGATTAGGTTAGATCAAAGCGAAACCCAACCTCTCATCAATCTTCATATAGATTAAATGCGATATCTAACTCATCATCTGACAAATTAAAAGCAGATGACTTACTCAATTTCCTATAAGATGAAAATGGCCAGTCTTCAACTTGATTCACGTATTTATGTTTAACAGGGTTGAAGTAAATATAATTAATATGGTTCACTAGGTCTTGCTCGTCCTTTATATAATGCTCCCAATACCGTCTCTGCCAAATACCTCGTTCACATTTCTGAATACGGCTAGGCGATTTATGCTCGCAATTATTTAGTTGTCTAGAAAAATTAGACTTAATTAACCGCCACCGTTTTGCATAATCACAATCCCCAGCAGGTAGTTGCCAAATAGCGTGTAAGTGATCTGGAAGAATGACAATGGCAAGCGTTTTAAAAGGATGTGACTTAGCCACACTTTTATAAGCTGAACGTAGCAAAGTGATGTTTGAAGTTAAAAGTGCTGAGTTTCTTTGCGCAATCGCTAGAGTAAAGAAATAGGTGCCACCGGGGATTAATACTCTTCTGTATCGCATACATTCATCCTTGAATGTTAAATGATAAGAGTAGCTTAATTTCGATTAAAAGTTGAATTTCACGAACTTTAATTTGTTGCCATCATCTTGCGATAACGTTGGGTTTCGCTTCGCTCTAACCAACCTACGAGCTCGTTATAAACCTTTCTTCACCAAGTATCGATACGGTGCTTGTTCTACATCTTTAGCTACAAGTGTGTGATCCATAAAAGTACAAAAGCTTGGGATATCGCGGGTGGTTGATGGGTCGTCGGCGATGATAAGTAAGGTTTCGCCATCTTTCATTTTTCGTACTGCACCACGCACCATCATGACAGGTTCTGGACATCGAAGGCCAAGTGCATCTAATTGGTGATCGGGATTATCAAAACTCATGGCTGACCTTTTAGGTGAAAGAGACGATTAATAAGCGGCTATTTTAACTTTCTATTGCCGCCAGTTTCAATAACCGAAAGCAAAGCAAATAAAAAAGGCGCACTGAGCAAGTCAGTGCGCCTTTTTATCACCAAGATGTTTGGTGTGAGCTTGTTATTCTACGCGCTCAAATACAGTTGCAATACCTTGGCCTAAACCAATACACATAGTTGCTAGGCCGTATTTAGCGTTCTTGTCTTCCATTAGGTGAACAAGCGTTGTGCTAATACGTGAACCAGAACAACCAAGTGGGTGACCAAGTGCAATTGCACCACCATTTAGGTTAACTTTTTCATCTACCACATCCATCAGACCTAGGTCTTTTAATACTGGTAGAGATTGTGCTGCAAAGGCTTCGTTAAGCTCTGCAACATCGATATCGTCAATACTGATACCTGCTTGTTGAAGTGCTTTTTGCGATGCAGGAACAGGGCCGTAACCCATGATTGATGGATCGCAACCTGCAACAGCCATTGATTTAATACGTGCACGAATTGGTAAACCAAGTTCTTTTGCTTTTTCTTCGCTCATTACAAGCATTGCTGATGCGCCGTCAGAAAGTGCAGAAGAAGTACCTGCGGTTACGCTACCTGATGCTGGATTGAATACAGGGCGAAGTTGCGATAAACCTTCAACAGTTGTCTCAGGACGGATTACTTCATCGTCTTCAACTAAGATTAAAGAACCATCTGCATCGTGACCTTCCATTGGCAGGATTTCACGACGGAAACGACCTTCAACAGTTGCTGCGTGTGCACGTTGGTGTGAACGGTAAGCAAATTCGTCTTGTTGCTCGCGGCTAATGCCGTGCAGCGTAGCAAGGTATTCTGCAGTTAAACCCATTACGCCAGCAGCTTGTGCTACAGACGTTGATAAACCTGGGTGAAAATCATTACCGTGAGTCATAGGTACGTGACCCATGTGCTCAACACCACCAATGATGTAGGTATCACCAGCGCCAGTCATAATAGCGCGTGCTGCATCGTGTAATGCTTGCATTGATGAACCACATAAACGGTTAACTGTGACAGCTGGTACTGAGTGAGGGATACCGGCTAGTAGTGCTGCGTTACGAGCAATGTTAAAACCTTGCTCTAAAGTTTGTTGTACACAGCCCCAGTAAATATCATCAATTGATGCTGGATCAACGGCTGGGTTACGGTCTAACAAACCTTTCATTAAGTGAGCACTTAAATCTTCCGCACGCTTGTTTTTGAATACGCCGTTCTTTGAACGACCCATTGGTGTGCGGATACAATCTACGATTACTGGATTATTCATGTTTCTTATCCTTCCACCTTATAGAATACACGGCCTTCTTCGGCCCACTTGCGAGTTTCATCTGATACTTGGTAAATCGCACCTAAGTGAGCGTATTTATCTGCTGTTGCAACAAAGTTCGCTAAACCAGTTTGATCTAAGTAACGGAATGCACCGCCTCTAAATGGAGGGAAACCAATGCCGTAAATTAGCGCCATGTCAGCTTCTTGTGGTGACGCTACGATACCTTCTTGTAAACAAAGTAGTACTTCGTTGATCATCGGGATCATACAACGGTCAATGATTTCTTGTTTATCGAAGTCTTTAGGTGCATCAGTGATAGCACTGAGTAACTCTGTTGCTGTAGCATCTTTTGCTTTTTTCAAGCGACCACGACGGTCTGGCGCGTATTGGTAGAAACCAGCACCATTTTTCTGACCAAAGCGTTTTTCGTTTGCAAATACAGTAACAGGGTCTTTATCTTGGCGAGCCATACGCTCAGGGAAACCGTCAGCCATTACACCAGTACAGTGGTAAGCTGTATCGATACCTACAACATCAAGAAGATAAGCAGGGCCCATTGGCCAGCCAAATACATTTTCCATTACTTTATCTACTTTACTGAAGTCAGCACCTTCAACAACAAGCTTGCTAAAACCTGCAAAGTAAGGGAATAGTACGCGGTTTACAAAGAAACCAGGACAGTCGTTTACAACGATTGGTGATTTACCAAGCTTTAATGCGTAATCAACAACGGCATTAATTGTTGCTTCTGATGTTTTTTCACCACGAATGATTTCTACTAATGGCATTTTTGGCACTGGGTTAAAGAAGTGCATACCACAGAAGTTTTCTGGTTTCTCAAGCGCCGATGCTAACTCGTCAATACGAATTGTTGAGGTATTTGAAGTTAGGATAGTGCCCGCTGGTAAGTCTTTTTCAAGGCCCGCAAGAACAGCTTGCTTCACTTTAGGGTTTTCAACCACGGCTTCAACAACGATGTCTGCGCTTTGTAGGTCCGCATCGTTTAGCGTTGGTTTGATCTTGCCTAAGGTAGCAACCATCTTATCCATCGCCATATGGCCACGTTGTACTTTTTTGCCAAGTAGCTTAGATGCTTCGCCCATACCTAAATCAAGTGCATCTTGGTTGATGTCTTTCATGATAATAGGTGTGCCTTTATAAGCAGACTGGTATGCAATACCACCGCCCATAATACCTGCACCTAATACAGCAGCTTGTTTGATCTCAAGCTCACTGTGTTTAGCTTGCTTCTTCGCTTTACCTTTAATGTATTGGTCAGCTAAGAAAATACCTGTTTGCGCAGCAGCTTCGCTTGTTGCTGCTAATTTAGCAAAGTTAGCGTTTTCAATCGCCATTGCTTCAGCGCGTTCACAGTTTGCTGCAGCTTTGATTGTTTTTACAGCCATAACAGGTGCTGGGTAGTGACCTTTTGTCTGACCCATTACCATGCCTTCCGCCATCGCAAAGCTCATACCTTGCTCAACACGGTTCATTTTCAGTGGCTGTAATTTTACTTGTCGTTTTGCTTGCCAATCTAGCTTGCCAGCAATTGCTTGCTCAAGTGTTGCAATACTTGACTCTAAAAGTTTGTCAGCACTAACTACTGCGTCAAATGCACCTACCTTTAGGGCATCAGCGGCGCGGTTTTCTTTACCTGTAGTGATCCATGTCATCGCATTATCAGCGCCAATAAGGCGTGGAAGGCGAACTGTACCACCAAAACCAGGCATAATACCTAGTTTAACTTCAGGTAGGCCAATTTTAGCGTTAGAGCTAGCAACGCGGTAATCGGTAGCAAGTGCCCACTCACATCCACCACCAAGCGCCATGCCGTTTACAGCACTTAGCGTTGGGAAAGGTAAATCTTCAATTGCATCAAAAACGTCAGTTGCATTTTTGATCCATGCAACAAGTTCTTCTTGAGGCTTAGTGAAGGTAGGTAAAAATTCGAAAATGTCGGCACCGATAATGAAATGATCTTTATCGCTGGTGAACACCATGCCTTTGATATCTGAGTTTGTTGCCAATTCTTTTAATGCTAAAGCGCAATCTTGCAAGGTTTGCTGCGAAAGTTTATTTACTGAGCCGTCTGCACAGAACTTAAACTCGGCGATGTTGTCCTTGATGAAAGCAACTTCAAATGAATCGCTTTTATATAACATTATTATTCTCCCTAGTTTATTAACTAAGACTGGTACGATGAGTTTGCATTTCAATCAGTGTGCTTGCTTTAAAATGAAAATGCAACGAAAAATTTACTACGCTTTATCGTGATTGGTTAAAATATAGCTGGTTTGGTGCTAAGGTGTAGCAGAAGTTTTTTGTTATTAATTCTTTAATTTTTGTTAAAGGTCATCATGAAAAAACAACTCCTTGGTTGGACAGCTGCCGCATTACTTTTTCCTTTTTTTGCAGCTGAAGCCAACGATAAACATGACGCTTTTTTAAAAGCAGAAAAAAAGGCGCGTTACGGTGATTATCAAGACATGAAAGAGGCGGCAAATGGGCTTGATCACCCATTGAAACCTTATGTCGAAAAGGCTTATTGGCAACGAAATCCAAGCCTTAAACACCAGACCGAAATCGAGGACTACCTCAATGTTTACCAAAACACGCCATTAGAGTGGCCTGTGCGTAAGGCATGGCTTAATTATTTAAAAAAGTATAATAAAAAAGCGGCTTATATTCGTAACTACCGCGAAACAAGCAATAACGAATTAACTTGTCCTTATTTAAGTTTTCAATTGGACTTAGGTGCCCCTGAAAAAGCCATCATGAACCAAGTAACAGATTTATGGGTGGTAGGAAAATCTCAGCCAAAAGAATGTGATGAGTTGTTCTCACTTTGGAAGAAAAAAGGCTACCAGACCGAAGAGCGAGTTTGGCAGCGTATTAGCTTAGCTGCTGAAGGAGGCTCATCGAGTTTAATTCCATATTTAAAGACATTATTGCCTCGTGCTGATCAATATTTAGCTGATTTATATTTAAAGGTACGCAAAGACCCAAGTGCTTCGGCGGGTCTTTATCGTTATAAGAAAAAGTCTGCTAAAGAAGGGCAAATCGCGATTTATGGTGTGAAGCGCTTAGTATGGCGAGATAAAGACCTTGCATTACGTGCATGGGAAAAACTCGAAACCATGTTTAATTACACTGACGAGCAAAAAGCAGACGTTTACTACAGCTTTGCGTTATCGCTTGCCTCAAGCGGTCATCAACAAGCACGCTTTTGGTTAAATAAGGTGCCTAAAGAACGCCAAACTCAAAAGTTAATGCAATGGCAACTTGGTAATATGCTAGAGAGGCAAGATTGGTCTGGCATAGTGGCGTTTTTCACAGGTAAAGAAAACTTGAGCCTTGGTCAGCAATATTGGCTGGCGTATAGCTTAAATCAACGTGGTGAAGTCGAACGTGCTCGTGAGATTTGGCAAACAGTGGCTAAAGAGCGTGACTATTACGGCTTTTTAGCGTCTGCACGCTTAGGTGTTCCGGTTAGCTTAAATAATAAAGAAATTAATATAAGTAACAAGTTAAAGCTTGAGGTGGCCAATGCCCCTGGCTTTAAGCGCGCTCGCGCTTTGTATGAGCTTGAGCGTTTTACTTCTGCGCGTCGTGAATGGAATTATTTAACGGATACATCAACCAAAGAAGAAAAGCTCGCCGCGTCTTTGCTTGCTGCTGAACTTGATTGGTATGACAGTACCATCTACACCTTAGCGCAAATAAAAGAGTGGGACTATGTCGACTTACGTTTCCCATTTGCATTTAAGAATGTGTTTGCCACTTATAGTAGTCGTAGCCATATTGATGTCGCTTGGAGCATTGCAATTTCACGCCGTGAAAGCTCTTTTGCACCGGATGCGCGTTCTCATGCCAATGCCCATGGTTTGATGCAGTTGTTACCAAGCACTGCTAAATATATGAATAAGAGCTCGGTATCACGAAAACAGTTATATCAGCCTCGTACTAATATTCGTCTTGGTAGTGAGTATTTGCAGTATTTGAAAAAGAAAAATCATGGCAACGAAATCCTAGCAACGGCTTCTTATAATGCGGGCTACCATCGTATTAAACGTTGGATCCCAGAGCAAGCTATGCCAGCAGAGCTGTGGATTGAGTTAATTCCTTACACAGAAACACGAAACTACGTTAAAAACGTGTTTGCTTACAGACAGGTTTATCACACTCGATTAGGACGCGATGGCAATGTTCTAGCGCCAATCCTTGATATGTCGATGGGTGGTTAAACTCGATTTGCCACACTATCCTCCCTTAGTTGGGGGATAGTGCTGGCTATGATAGACTTCTAACAAGTTAAATTTACTAAAGATGGGTTTACTATGGATAAATTAGCGGTGCTATACGCCGAACATATTGCAACCTTGCAACAACGCACTCGTACAATTACAGAGCGTGAAGGTTTAGAAGGGTTAGTAATTCACTCAGGTCAGGCTAAACGTCAGTTTTTAGATGACATGTATTATCCGTTTAAGGTGAATCCGCAATTTAAAGCTTGGTTACCAGTGATCGACAACCCACATTGCTGGATTGTGGTTGATGGGGCATCTAAGCCGAAACTAATTTTTTATCGTCCTGTCGACTTTTGGCATAAAGTGCCTGACGAACCACGTGATTTTTGGGCTGAGTATTTTGATATTGAATTATTAGTACAGCCAGATCAGGTAGAAAAACTGCTTCCTTATGATAAAGCTAAATATGCTTATATCGGTGAATATTTAGAAGTAGCGCAAGCACTGGGCTTTAGCATTATGAATCCAGAGCCAGTGATGAACTACTTGCATTTTCATCGTGCTTATAAAACACAATACGAGCTTGAGTGTTTACGACAAGCTAACCGTATCGCAGTAGATGGCCACAAAGCAGCACGTGATACGTTTTTTGCTGGTGGTTCAGAGTTTGATATTCAGCAAGCTTACCTCATGGCTACCCGCCAGAGTGAAAACGAAATGCCTTACGGTAATATCGTTGCACTAAATGAGAACTGTGCAATTTTACATTACACGCATTTTGAACCTAAAGCGCCGCAAACGCATCACTCTTTCCTTATTGACGCTGGTGCAAACTTTAATGGTTATGCTGCTGATATCACACGTACTTATGACTTTAAAAAGTCAGGTGAATTTAGCGACTTAATTAAAGTAATGACTGAGCATCAAATCGCTTTAGGTAAAGCATTAAAGCCAGGTCTGTTATACGGTGAATTGCATTTAGAATGTCACCAGCGTGTAGCGCAAGTACTAAGCGACTTTAATATTGTGAAATTACCAGCCGCTGAAATTGTGGAACGTGGTATTACGTCGACGTTCTTCCCGCATGGTCTTGGTCACCACCTTGGTTTACAAGTTCACGATATGGGTGGCTTTATGGCTGATGATACAGGTGCGCACCAAGCACCGCCGGAAGGTCATCCTTTCCTACGTTGCACTCGCTTAATCGAAAAGAACCAAGTATTTACTATTGAACCTGGTTTATACTTTATCGACTCGTTACTAGGTGACCTTGCGCAAACTGACAACAAGCAGTTTATTAACTGGGAAAAAGTTGAAGCGCTTAAGCCATTTGGCGGTATCCGTATTGAAGATAATATTATCGTTCATGAAGATAGCCTAGAAAACATGACGCGTGATCTACACTTAGATTAACGATAAAGGTTCGTGAATATCGGGGCCAGTAGGCCCCATTTTTTTTAGATAAGCAATTATGTCTGAATACCAATATCCGGCTGAGCCGGTTTTTTACCAAGAAGAAATCAAAAAAAGCACCTTTATTGTGCATATTGCCCACACCCCAGATCTTGCGGCAGCAAAAGCCTTTATAAAAGAAATTCAAGATAAATACAGCGATGCTCGTCATAATTGCTGGGCACATGTTGCGGGTAACCCCGGTGGCAGTCATGTGTATGGCTTTTCTGATGATGGTGAACCCAATGGCACAGCAGGTAAACCAATGCTCAATGTATTAACTGGCTCTGGTATTGGTGAAATTACAGCGGTGGTAACCCGTTATTTCGGGGGCATCAAGCTTGGTACAGGTGGGCTTGTGCGTGCTTACGGCGGTAGTTTAAATAATGCCATGCGTGAGCTTAAAACCATTACCAAGGTACCGAGTATTGAGCTGATAGGTCAAAGTGATTACAGCGTACAAGGTGCAATCGAGCAGTTATTAAAAAATCAGTATCAGGTGCTTAATATCGAAAAACAATTTGCAGAGAACATCACTTGGCAAATTGAAATCGATAGCCGTCTGGCAGAGCAAGCGATTGCTGATATCCATGAATTGACTCATGGCGGAGTGAGCCTAAAAGTCAGAAAAGTTTGAAATGTAAAAATAATACATTCCGTTTACTTACAATTAAGCCTGTAAGACAATAAACTGTATTAGCTAAACATTTAATAAGAAAGCGATACGCCTAGATGCAATTTCGTACCATAATAAAAATTCTCGGCCAGCTGGTGGCGTTATTTAGTATCACTATGGTGCCACCGGCACTGGTGTCTTTGATCTACAAAGACGGTGGTGGTGTGCCATTCGTTCTCGCTTTTATCTTTAGTGTTGTAATTGGTTTAGCGGCTTATTATCCAAACCGTCATGAACATGGTGATCTTAAAGCCCGTGAAGGCTTCTTGATTGTGGTCTTGTTCTGGTTAGTACTAGGTACCTTCGCTGCGGTGCCTTTAGTGTTCTTACAAGAACCTAACCTCTCCTTAGCTGACTCTGTATTTGAGGCCTTTTCTGGGCTGACAACGACAGGGGCTACCGTACTTACGGGCATAGAATACCTACCTAAATCAGTGCTCTTTTATCGCCAGCAACTGCAATGGCTAGGTGGTATGGGGATCATCGTACTCGCGGTCGCGGTACTGCCTATGCTAGGGGTCGGTGGCATGCAGCTATACCGTGCAGAAACACCTGGTCCGGTTAAAGATTCAAAAATGACGCCGCGTATTGCCGATACTGCAAAGCATCTTTGGTATATCTATGTATCGCTGACCATTGCCTGTACGCTTGCATACTGGGCTGCAGGGATGGATTGGTTTGATGCGATCTGTCATGCGTTCTCTACGATTGCGATTGGCGGCTTCTCTACCTACGACGCATCAATGGGGCAGTTTGATAGCCCATTAATTAACTTTATCTGTGTCGTGTTTTTGCTGATTGCAGCCATTAACTTTTCGCTGCACTATGCAGCTGTATCTTCACGCAATATTCGTGTTTATTTACGCGACCCTGAATTCAAAGTGTTTTTATTGATTCAATTAGCCTTAGTTATTGTCTGCTTTACTGTGCTGTCATCAAATAATATTTATGCCGATGGTGATGAGACTCTCGACCAAGCCATGTTCCAAGCGGTTTCAATGAGTACAACCGCGGGCTTTGCGACTGATAACTTCTCAGCATGGCCGCTGTTCCTACCTATTTTACTTATCTTTTCAAGTTTTATTGGCGGCTGTGCCGGATCTACCGGTGGTGGTATGAAGGTCGTGCGGGTGTTCTTACTTTACTTGCAAGGTATTCGTGAACTTAATCGTCTAGTGCACCCGAGGGCTATTTATTCAATTAAATTAGGCCGAAAAGCACTCCCAGATAAAGTTGTAGAAGCCGTTTGGGGCTTTTTCTCTGCCTATGCGTTAGTGTTCGTCATTATTATGTTGGCGCTGATGGGCACCGGTATGGATAACATCAGTGCATTCTCAGCAACCGCTGCTTGCTTAAATAACTTAGGCCCTGGTTTAGGTGAAGTCGCTGCTCATTACGGCGCGATTTCTGATACGGCAAAATGGCTACTTACTATTGCGATGGTATTTGGTCGTTTAGAAATATTTACTTTATTAGTGTTATTTACCCCAACGTTTTGGCGAGGGTAAACGGTGGATAACTCTCTAGGAATGGAGATCAAAAAGTGCCAAAAACCCAAAAACAATTAAATTTAGAAAAGTTAACCTGTATTCCTGCTGGTAGCTTAGTTGATGTGGAAATTATCACACCAACAAATAGTAAGCGTGTGAAAACAGAGTTTATTGGCTTGATGAATGAGCAATACATCATCTTAAATTACCCTTCCTCAAAGCGATTGGCGAACGGCAGTGATTTCATCAAAGACGGTGTGATGGTGATTATACGGGCTGTGCTCGAAGCGGGCGGTGGGCAAGTGATTGCTTTTCGTCAGCAAATAAACGCCTTGGCATCTCACCCTCATCGCTTAATTTTTCTCGACTTTCCGCAGCAAGTACAGCTTTATAGCTTACGAAGTGAAGCGCGTATTCCTACGTTATTCCCTGCAAACTTAGTGATTTCGGAGCAAAAATTGGCAGGGCTTATTAAAGATATTTCTCTCACAGGCGTGCAGTTTGATCTTAATAGTAAGGAGGACTTAAGCGCTTTGAAAGGGCAAAGCTGCCAAATCACACTCAGTAAACGAGAGTTTAATGGCACAATATGCAGCGTACGTAAAAGAGCGGGTGGTTTTATGCTCGGTGTGCAACTTGATACCAGTGAAGATGAAATGAAAGCGTTTATGAAAGAGCACTTAATTGACCTTTCAGTGTTGGATAACTAATACCGATTCGCCATTTTGCAACAAAATGGCTATTTTCCTCAATTTAACCCTATAGATATTAAAATTACTTTATAAATAAATTCAAATAACCAATTAAATCAATGTTTTACTAATTAAATTAATTTCGATTTTTTTCTTTAAGTTTTGTTGTTCAGATAGAGTTTATTTTCAAATTTCTAATTTTTCTGTTTTCTAATCCGAATTAATCACTATTGTCTCCATTTTAATCTTTGTAACTTATTGATTTTAAAGGTGACAAAAAACCAACCACCGAGCTTGTTGCAAAACAGCAACAAATAAATCGCGTTATTTCCCCCCTAATTCTCGGTATTTTAATTTAATACACTGATTTTATTGTTCTTTTTAACTTTGGCATCGAAGTTGAAATAGTCTTAGCGAACACAGAGAAAAACTGATTCAGGAACATATCCTTTATCACATTTGAGACAACATTGAAGGAATAGTGATTATGAAAACGTTACACAAAACTTTAGCACTTGTAGCTCTTGCAACTTCATCTGCAGCATTTGCCGCTGACTTTGACACATTAGATGTTAATGGTGATGGCGCAATCAGCAAAAGCGAAGCATCAGTAAGCGAAGCATTAATGAGCCAATTTAAAGAGCTTGATACAGATGGCAACGGTGAGCTGTCAAAACAAGAGTACTCAAAAGCTTAATTTCATTGTAAGGACGCACTGAAAAGGATTTCTAACTCAAGACAACACATTTTGAAGGAATGACATTATGAACACAGTAAATAAAACACTAGCACTTATGGCACTTGTATCTTCATCTGCAGCATTTGCGATGAGTGACTTCGATACCTTAGATGTTGATGGCAATGGTGTTATCAGCCAAAGCGAAGCATCGGTAGATGCAGAGCTTATGAGCAAATTCAGTGAACTAGACACTGACGGTAACGGTGAGTTATCGAAACAAGAATTTTCAAAAGCTTAATGTGATTAAGCAAAACCAGTTTATTTAGCTGATTAGTTCTGAGCTGCCAAAGACAGCCTAAATGGATAAGGGAATCCATGACAAAGGACAACACTGGAAGTGTGATCAGCTAACACTCTTAATATTGAAGGAATATGATTATGAAAACAGTAAACAAAACATTAGCTTTAATCGCACTTGCAGCATCATCAGCAGCTTTTGCAGCATCTGACTTTGACACTCTAGACGTTGACGGTAATGGCGTGGTTAGCAAAAGTGAAGCAGCCGTTGACGCAAAAATTATGTCGCAGTTTAAAACACTAGATGTGAATGGCGACGGCGTTCTTACTGAAGCCGAGTTCTCTGAAGCCGAATAACTGAATTAATACATAGTTATACCAGTTTCCACTTAGCAAGGATCTCAGAAACGGATTTCACTCTTTTAAAATTTAAGGTAGTTATTATGAAACAGTTAAGCACAACAATCGCAATTTTAGCACTAGCAACATCATCAGCAGCCTTTGCACAAGGCGTAAGCTTTGCAACGTTCGATACCGACGGTGATGGTGTGATCAGCAAAGAAGAAGCATCTGCAAATATGCAGCTTGAAAAGTTATTTCCAGAACTAGATAGCGATGGTAATGGCGAACTTTCAAAAGAAGAGTTTGCTCAAATTCAGTAGAATCTTTTAGAAAAGTTAGGTACTTTCACTTCAAGAGTCGTAAAGCAGCTGTCATGGCTGCTTTTTTCGTTTATAAGTTTTTTTACAAGAAGATAGCACTTACTTGGAACAGCTTTTCAACAACTGTAATGTGCTTTTTATCAATCAAGAACATGATGACATGGTCACCCGACTGAATAACCGTATCGTCATGGGCAATCAGTACATCATCGTTACGCACAATTGCACCAATGGTTGTTCCAGCTGGTAGCTTAATATCAGCAATAGCTCGGCCAACAACTTTAGAAGTATGCTCATCACCATGAGCAACAGCTTCAATGGCTTCTGCTGCGCCCTTACGTAATGAATAAACGTTAACAATGTCACCACGACGTACGTGTGTTAGTAGCGCCGAGATAGTGGCTTGCTGAGGTGAAATAGCAATATCAATTTCACCGCCTTGTACTAGGTCAACATATGCGCCACGCTGAATAAGCACCATGGTTTTTTGTGCGCCCATACGCTTTGCCAGCATCGCAGACATAATGTTTGCTTCATCGTCATTGGTAACAGCAATGAAAACATCTACTTGTTCAATATGTTCTTCAGATAACAGTTCTTGATCAGAGGCATCGCCACAAAATACGACGGTGTTATCAAGCATTTCAGAAAGCTGTGCTGCACGCTCTTTATTGCGCTCAAGTAGCTTAACGCTGTGGTTTTTCTCAAGTGAACGCGCAAGGCCCGCACCGATATTACCACCACCGGCGATCATGATCTTTTTGTATGAACGTTCGAGCTTTTGCAGCTCATTCATGACTGCGCGAATATGCTTTGTTGCAGCGATAAAGAACACTTCATCGTCCGCTTCGATAACCGTTGTGCCAAGCGGTTTAATCGCTTTACCTTGACGATAAATAGCCGCTACACGGGTTTCGACATTCGGAATGTGTTCTTTCAAGGCTGAAAGGGCATAACCCACCAGCAAACCACCGTAATAGGCTTTCACCGCAACCAGCGATAACATGCCATCGGCAAATTGTAATACCTGTAAAGCCCCTGGATAGTCGATTAAGCGACGAATATACTTAGTTACCAGCGCTTCTGGAGCAATGTAGTGGTCAACAGGTAAGTCATCGTTATGGAATAGCTTTTCACGGTACTTTAAGTATTGCTCTGAGCGAATACGGGCAATTTTGGTTGGTGTATTAAAAATACTATAAGCAACTTGGCAAGCAACCATGTTCACTTCATCTGAACTGGTTACGGCAATAATCATATCGGCGTCTTCTGCGCCTGCGCGACGCAATACATCGGGATGCGCACTGTGACCGGTAACACCTTGTAAGTCGTACTTATCTTGTAGCTCACGCAAACGGTTACCGTCGATATCGACAACGGTGATCTCATTTTGCTCACCTACGAGGTTTTCTGCCAGTGTGCCACCAACTTGTCCGGCACCGAGTATGATTATTTTCATAGCTTGTTCTTATTAGTGTTTTTTAACTAGCTTTGCGTAATAGAAACCGTCACTTTCACCAGGCAGTAATTGCAGACCAGGTAACGTAGGGGTGTCGTTTTCATGCAAAGGTATGTGTTCAGCACTTTGATTATTGGCAAGGAATTTAGCAACTTGTTGTTGGTTCTCTTGCGGTAATACAGAGCAGGTCGCATAAACTAACGTACCACCAGGCTTAAGTAGAGGCCAAATGCTATTTAGGATATCGCCTTGTAAGTTAGCTAGATCTTCAATATCAGATGCACGACGTAACCACTTAATATCAGGGTGACGACGGATCACGCCAGTTGCTGAACAAGGCACATCAAGCAAAATACGGTCAAATTGCTGCTCATCCCACCAGATGTGAGGTTGTGAAGCATCGGCACATTGTAGATCGGCAGCCAAGCCAATACGCACTAAGTTTTGCTTAACACGTTCTAGGCGCTCGCTGTCGCTATCTAGCGCTAATACGTCAGCGTCGGCAAGTTCTAGGATATGGCACGTTTTACCACCTGGCGCTGCACACGCATCTAAAATGACATCATCATTTTGTGGATCTAAAAAGCGTGCTGCTAATTGTGCCGCTGCATCTTGAACTGAGCAGGCACCGGTATCAAACTCTGGTAATGCGTATACATCACACGGTTTAGCTAGTTTAATACCATCAGGAAAATCAGCATTAAGGGTATGCTCAATATCATTTGCTTTCAGCATCTCGCTGTATTCTTGGGTGCTGTACTGCGCTTGGTTTACACGTAACCACATAGGTGCTTGCAACTGATTCGCTTCAAGAATTTCTTGCCAGTTATCAGGATAAGCTGCAGTAACTTGTTTGATAAACCAACCTGGGTGGTTAAATTTGCAAACAGGAATTTGCTTTGCTTTTTCTTCAAGCTCAGCTTGCTCACGTTGGAAACTGCGTAAAATCGCGTTAATCAGACCTTTTAAACCCAGTGCGCGCATTTGCTGAAGCGCATTAACCGTTTCGCTGATTGCTGCATGAGGCGGTACACGCATATGTTGAAGTTGGTAAATACCCACATACAACAAGAACTGGAAAATACGGCGCTTACCTTTTAGTGGTTGATCTAAAAGTTGCTGGCAATAATTTTCTAGGCTAGGTAAATAGCGCAGCACACCGTAGCAAATTTGTTGTAGTAAGGCTTTATCTTTCGGCGATAAACCCTGGCTTGCAAAAGGCAGCTCTTGATTCAACGACGCGCCTTTATCGACTACGTTGTAAAGGGTTTCAGCAGCAAGTGCTCTTACATTACTCATTGCTTTGACCTAATACTGAGCCAGGTTCAACCCAATCACTGCGACCATTTAAAAAGTCACTCACAGCCATTGGTTTTTTACCTTGCGGTTGAAGAAGGGTGATTTTAAGTGCATCTTGCCCACAGCCAACAGTAATACCTTGCTTATCAGAAGCAATGATTTTACCGGCTTGTGCAGTTTGCGATACAACTTCGGCTTGCCAAATTTTTACTGTTTGTCCTGCCATTTCGGTAAAACAAACAGGCCATGGATTAAAAGCGCGGATGTTACGCTCAATTTGCGCAGCATCCATTGACCAATCAATATTGGCTTCGTCTTTTGATAACTTTTTAGCGTAATTAGCTTGTGCGTCATCTTGCTTTTCTGGAGTGATTTCACCTGCAGCAAGACGATTGATTGTACTGATCAGTGCATCAGGACCGAGTGCAGCTAGCTTATCGTATAAAGAGCTACTGGTTTCTGTGCTATCAATTGGGCAACGGCTGATATGCAGCATGTCGCCTGTATCTAAGCCTTCATCCATTTGCATTATTGTTACACCGGTTTCGTTGTCACCAGCCCAAATAGCACGTTGGATCGGTGCAGCACCACGCCAGCGCGGTAAAATAGAGCCATGCACGTTTAAGCAGCCTAAGCGCGGTGCATCTAAAATCGCTTTTGGTAACAGTAAGCCGTACGCCACTACAATCATAATATCGGCGTTCAGGCTGGTAAGCTCTGCAAGTGCTTCATCTGATTTGAGTGATTGCGGTTGAAATACAGGTAAATCATGAGCAAGTGCCAGCTCTTTAACTTCACTGGCTTTTAGCTTTTTACCTCGGCCCGCTGGGCGATCAGGTTGGCTATATACACCAACAATGTCGTGCTCTGAGTCAATCAGTGCTTGTAAATGGCGCGCAGCAAAATCCGGCGTACCAGCAAAAATAATGCGTAATGGTTGTGTCACAGATATTCCTATTGATTAACTTATGATTTAGCTGCCAGCTTAGCTTCTTTCTCAAGCTTTTTACGGATTCGTTGGCGCTTTAAAGGCGATAGATAATCAATAAATAGGGTGCCTTTAAGGTGATCAAGCTCATGCTGAATACAAATCGCTAATAGCTCGTCAGCGTCTAGGCTGAATTCTTCACCGTTTTCATTTAGCGCTTTAACAGTGACTGTTTCTGCGCGGTCAACTTTTGCATATGAATAAGGAACTGATAAACAGCCTTCTTCACTCACCGTTGAACCATCTTTTTTGGTGATTTCTGGGTTGATTAACACTAACGGTTGGTCGCGCTCTTCAGATACATCGATCACCACAATGCGCTGGTGGATATCTACTTGCGTTGCTGCTAAGCCGATACCGTTTTCGTCATACATAGTTTCAAGCATGTCTTTGACGATTTGACGAACTTCATCGTTTACTTCTGGCACTTCTTTCGCGATTGTACGTAAACGCTCATCCGGAAATCTTAAAACTTCTAACCTAGCCATAGTTACCTTTTACACTTGTGATTCATTTAGGGTATTGTATGCTCTTATTTTAGCCATTCGTGTTCACCTTTAACAGGTTTTGGTTGATAATAATCGAAAAACAACACAAGGAAGCCAAATGAGATACCCACTAGTTGCGGCTTTGCTAGCCTTTAGCAGTGCTTTTCCTGCAATTGCTGATGTGTTAACAATAAAAAAAGATGCGCCAAAACAATACGTTGTAAAAAAGGGCGACACACTTTGGGATATTTCTGGTGTGTATTTAGATGAGCCTTGGCAATGGCCTGACTTATGGCAAATGAATCCACAAATTGCGAATCCACATTTAATATACCCGGGTGATGCGCTCACTTTAATTTACGATAAAGACGGAAATCCTCGTTTAGTTAAAAATGCGCGTTATAAAAAACTCTCTCCAGAAGGGCGAATCACTCCAAAAGGCAAAAATGCAGTGCCTACCTTACCATTGGAATTATTACGCCCATATTTAAGCTATGAGCAAGCGATTAGCGCCGAAATTATTGCTGATAAGCCCTATATTTTAGGCGCTAGTGTTAATACTAAAATGAACACCTTGGGGCATACACTCTATGTTAAAGGCGACCTGCATTTAAATGAAGCGTATGGGGTTTATCGAAAAGGAAATGACCTTGTTGATCCAAAGACTAATGAAGTATTGGCGAATAAAGCTGAGCTTGTGGCGATTGTTCGCTCATTTAGAAGCGGTGATGTAGCAAATGGCGTTCCTGCCTCAGTTAAGGTTGAGCTAGTAAAACAAGAAATTAAGCCGCATGACTTTTTAATGCCAGCAATGGAAGGGCAGATGTTGCCTGCCTATTTCACAATGAAACGTCCAGACACGGCTTTAGATGGCACGATAATCGCGTCAGCTAATGAAATGCGTGAATTTAGTACCATGGATATTGTTGTACTAAACTTAGGCTCGGACCAAGTGAAACCGGGTTTCGTCCTCGATATTCAACGTCAATCACCAGAAGTGTATGACGGCCGCAATGGTCCTCGCTACCGCGAAGACTCTAACAGCCTTGAGAAATTCATGACTGACGCAAATGAGCTGTTCGGTATCGAAAGTGACGAAGACAGTAGTGTATGGCATATGCCAAAGGAAAAAGTCGGTGAACTAATGGTGTTTAAGGTATATGACAACGTTAGCTACGCATTGATTGTGAAAAATCAGCACCCGATCCGAGTTGGAGATTATGCAGTTATAAACTAACTCACAATTTGGGCGCTCTAAGGAGGGAGCATGGCACAGGTTTCAGGCAAGCTATCCCATTGGCTTGCCTTTTATTTATGTAAAGGGCTTGGGATAAAAAGCCTTATTGCATTAAGTCAAAAGCAGCCACTGGATGAGCTATTTAAGTTATCTAGTTTAGAGCTTCAGCAGCTGGGCTTATCACAAAGCCAAGCCGATAACTTAGTTAATACCGATTGGCAATTAGTCGCCCACTATCAAGAGCAGATATCAACGCTTAAAATCAAAGTGATCAGTTATTTTGATAGTAACTATCCGCCCTTACTCAAACAAATAGCCAGTGCACCTATCTTATTATTTTGTTTAGGTAACACTGAGCTATTACGGTCACCACAAATAGCAATTGTCGGTAGCCGTAATGCCACACCAACAGGGCTTGAAATAGCCGCTGAATTTGCTCATCAATTATCATCTGTTGGCATGACGGTGACATCTGGTATGGCTTTGGGCATTGATGGCGCAGCCCATAAAGGTGCATTAGCAGGAACAGGAAACACCATTGCTGTACTTGGTACGGGTATCGATATTGCCTATCCCAAACGCCATAGTTTGCTTATTAAACAAGTTGCAGAGCGGGGCTTATTGGTTTCTGAGTTCTTACCAGGCACTGCTGCTAATGCCGCTAATTTTCCGCGCCGAAACCGTATTATCTCTGGATTATCATTAGGTGTGTTGATTGTCGAAGCGCAGATTAAAAGTGGCTCTTTGGTTACCGTACGCTATGCACTTGAGCAGAATAAAGACGTGTTTGCAGTGCCGGGTTCTATAAAAAGCCCACTTTCAGAGGCGAGTCATTTTTTAATTAAGCAAGGCGCTAAATTGACAGAAAATATTAGTGATATTCTTGATGAAGTGAGCTTTTTCTGTGAAAACAGTCTATATAGTATAGAACAGCCCATAGCAGATGAACCCGACTGCCCAGTGTTCAAAAGTATAGGGTATGAGGTAACAAGTGTTGATCAAATAACACAGCGCAGCCAATTACCTGTAGACGAAGTACAAGCTCGGTTACTCGACCTAGAGCTCGCAGATAAAATCGAACGAGTACTAGATGGTTATATAAGACTGGGAGGACATAAACATGTTTGACATCCTCATGTATCTTTTTGAAAACTATATCCATAGTGAAGCTGAAATCTTTACTGAAGAGAACGAACTTACCGATGAGTTAGTTCGTGCTGGCTTCAACAAACCTGAAATCTACAAAGCCCTTGATTGGCTAGAGCAACTTGCAGACTTACAACAAAGCGATATCTACCCGTACCTTAATGCCCAACCACAACATGCCATGCGTATTTACACAGATAGTGAATGCCAAATGTTAAGTGTTGAGTGTCGCGGCTTTTTAATGTTTATCGAGCAAATTGGCGTGATTAACACCGTAACCCGCGAAATGGTGATAGATAGGCTTTGCGCTTTAGATAAACCATTTATTTCTTTGGAAGATCTAAAGTGGGTAGTGCTGATGGTGTTATTTAATGTACCTGGGTCAGAGCAAGCTTACGCACAAATGGAAGACTTAATATTTGACGAACCAACCGATGTATTACATTAATTCGACTTTGCTTGTATCTTTGTTGAGTTTGGGTATATTAGGCGAAAATTAGCCAACCCCACAGGAATCTTATGAGTAAAATCGACCATTCTCTTTTTTCTGCAGATAAACATGCACTCGAAAAAGAGTATGAGGTTTGCCCTAAATGCGGTTCTGAATTGGTTATGCGCAACTCAAAGTCAGGGCCATTTTTAGGCTGTGCCAGTTACCCTAAATGTGACTACATCCGCCCATTAGCTCATCACGATAGCCAACAAATAAAAGTACTTGAAGGCAGTGCCTGCCCAGAATGTGGCAAGCCATTGGTAATTAAAAATGGCCGCTACGGCATGTTTATTGGGTGTACGGGCTATCCCGAGTGCCACTATATTGCACATGATGAAGAGCCTGACGGTGCCCCTCAATTACCTGCTTGCCCAAAATGCAAAAAAGGCCAGCTGGTTGCGCGTAGTAATAAGTTTGGCAAAACCTTTTATTCTTGTGATGGCTATCCGCGCTGTAAATATACGCTTAATCATAAACCTGTGGCGACCGAGTGTCCTGCCTGTCATTGGCCAATTATGACCGAAAAGAAAACTGCCTCAGGTGTTGTGTTACAATGCCCGCAGAAGTCGTGTATGCATAAGTTAGTCGAATCTTAATGCACTTGTAATTTGTTTATTTAGGAGAGTTTCTTTGTCTGATCCTGTTGCACAACCAGCCAATGCAATTGACGCTTTGCAGCAAGGCGGTGTGATTGTTTACCCAACCGAAGCTGTTTTTGGTCTTGGTTGCGATCCTGATAACCAATCTGCGGTTGAAAAGCTTTTAGCCATCAAACAACGCCCTGTAGAAAAAGGCTTAATTTTAATTGCTGACAATTATGGCCAGTTATTAAAGTATGTAGATGATGCCAAAATCCCCATGGATAAACGTGCTGATATCTTTTCACAATGGCCAGGTGCTATCACTTGGGTGATGCCGGCAGCAAAAGAAACGCCAAAGTGGTTAACGGGTCAGTTTGATACTATTGCTGTACGTGTAACTGATCACCCAACAGTAAAAGCCCTGTGTCAGCAATTTGGTAAACCGTTAGTTTCAACAAGTGCAAACTTAACCGGTCAAGAAACGGTAATGACTATCGCACAAGCGAAAAGCGAATTTGCAGACACAGTAGATTTTTATGTTGATGAGCCGTTAGGTGGCAACAGCCAACCAAGTGTGATCAAAGACGCTGCGACCGGCAAAGTATTTAGAGGATAAACATGCAAAGCGAGCTACTCGAACAAGTTAAAACCTATTTAATGGCCTTACAAGATACAATTTGTCAGGGTCTTGAAAGTGCCGATGGCAAAGCAAAATTTGTTGAAGATAATTGGCAACGTGCAGAAGGCGGCGGTGGTCGTACTCGTGTTATCCAAGGTGGTAATGTTATCGAACAGGGTGGGGTAAACTACTCGCATGTATTTGGCGCGTCAATGCCAGCATCTGCGACAGCGCATCGCCCAGAGCTCGCAGGTCGTAGTTTTCATGCATGTGGTGTGTCATTAGTGATCCATCCTAATAATCCACATATTCCAACGAGTCACGCCAATGTGCGTTTCTTCATTGCCGAAAAAGAAGGTGAAGATCCAATTTGGTGGTTTGGCGGTGGTTTTGATTTAACACCTTATTACCCTGTATTTGAAGATGTACAACATTGGCATCAGGTGGCAAGCGATTTATGTCAGCCATTCGGTGCAGCAGTTTACGACAAATATAAAAACTGGTGTGATGATTACTTTTATCTAAAACACCGTAGCGAAACACGTGGTGTTGGTGGCTTATTCTTTGATGATTTAAATGAGCTTGGCTTTGAACAAAGCTTTGCCTTTATGCAGGCGGTAGGAAATGGCTATTTAGATGCTTACCTTCCTATTATTGAACGCCGTAAAAACACGCCGACAACCGAACAGCAACGCGATTTCCAACTGTATCGTCGTGGTCGTTATGTTGAATTTAATCTTGTTTGGGACCGCGGTACATTATTTGGCTTACAAACAGGCGGACGTACTGAGTCAATTCTAATGTCGATGCCACCATTAGCACGTTGGGAGTATAACTATGTACCTGCTGCAGATAGCCCAGAAGCTAAGCTGTATCAGTACTATTTACGTCCGCAAGATTGGTTAAACAGCAAAGAATCAGATTTAGTTGCACGTCAGTGGCAGCTTTAATCAAAAGATAACTCAATTCAGTGTTACTATCTCCTAGCCTAGTGGTAACACTCTTTCTATTTAGTATTTACGTGAAAGTGACGCTTTTAGCTTAATTTGAAGCGTCTTACTTGTTCATCCAGTGACCGTGCTAACGACAACAGCTCTTCACTGACTTTTTGGTTTTCATGGGCATCAACCAATGAGTGCTCGGCATTGTCACTAATTGCTATAACGCTTTGGTTAATTTCTTCAGCTGCTAGATTTTGCTGTTCAGTGGCATCAGCGATTTGCACGTTAAGTTGATTTATTTCGCTCATCTGCGAAGAAATATCACGTAGAGCTTTAGCAACTTGCTTAACTTGAACTGCTCTTTCGTCTGCTTCTTCGCAAGAGTTATTCATGGTATTAACGGTTTGTGCTGCTTCAGCTTGTAGTTTATCGATAGTGCGGCGAATTTCGTCGGTTGAGTCATGGGTACGGGTTGCTAAAGTACGTACTTCATCGGCTACCACAGCAAAGCCTCGGCCAGCTTCACCAGCACGAGCGGCCTCAATGGCAGCATTAAGTGCAAGTAAGTTAGTTTGCTCGGCAATGCTACTGATCACCTCGAGTACTTTGCCAACGTCTAACGTTTGCGTTTGTAGTTGACTTACTTGCTCAGCTGCTGCTCTAACATCTGCCGCAAGTTGATTAATACTTTGCTCAGTGTGCTCAGCAACATGTAAGCTTTGCTGCGCAAGTTGATTACTATGCTCAGATTTCTCAGACGCAAAATGGGTGGTGTTTTTAACTTCGCTTGATGAGCTTTCTAATTCGTTGATAGCGGCAGCGACCGAATCTGTCCCTTGCTTTTGCTTTAAAATCGCTTGCTCGGTGGCATCCGCTGAGGCATAAATGCTTTCGGCAGAGTGGATCAATACCTTAGAAGAATGGGAGACTTGGGCAATATTATCTTTAAACGCGCCTATCATGTGATTAAAGCTGGTGGCGAGAGAGCTAAGCTCGTCATTATTACTGTCATTTACCGTGAGGCTTAAATCTTTATTGGTGGTTGCCAAGTGCATGGTGTGGCTAATGACTTTTAAGCGTTTGATGAATATTTTTCTAAACATCACGGCCAGTAGTGAAAATGCAGTAATGAAAATAGTCGTTAGTAGTAGCGTATTCGTTAAGGTGTTTTGCGATACTTCTTGCTCAATATCAGCCAACGAATAACTAATTTTTACTACACCTAACACATCTCCTTCTTGTGCTTGATGGCAGCCTAAGCAGTTTGTTCCTTTATAATCACTGCGAGCAAACATAGGCTTAAGATAAGTCATCGTACTATTTTGATTATCAATAAATAGTGCTTCAGTGCCTGTTAGTGCTTTTCGTTCAGCATCATTTGTCGCAACTTGGTTGGCATTTCCTGGCCCATAAATTTTATTAACGATTGGACTACGAATGATATGGGCGTCTGCAATATTAGGATGGCTTCTTAATTTAGTACTTAGAATTTCGCGATTAGCCATGGTGCCAGTTAGCATCATGGTGTTAATAGAATCAAAATAATTATCGGCAAGCAGTTTAATGTTACTTTCAACAGTGTCTTGTGCTAATGCATGCTGTTGCTGAGCGCTGCTGAATATACTGGCAAATAATACCAATACGCCTGTTAGTGCTAACAAGGCATAAATTTTAAATTGTATAGACTTCATTTGACGACGCTTTTTCTAAATTAAGGAAAATTTATTATCTTTATTTAGAAAAAGCGTACATTGATATAGCGCAAAGCTTCGTTAGTTTTGATTGATCATATGGCTGGCGAGTTGCGATAACGATTGTCTTAACCCTTCACGCAGGAGTGGGTTATCAATCTCGATATCAAGCGTTTTATTCATACAATGCATCCATTGGTCACGTAGGTCTTGATCAATAGGGAAAGGCATGTGACGCTTTCTTAGCATTGGGTGACCATATTTTTCAACGAATAGGTCAGGGCCGCCCAGCCAGCCAGATAAAAACTCAAAGAATACTTGGCGAATTCTATCTAAAGGCTGAGGATGCATATCATATAATGGTTTGGCGTATTCATCTGTGGCCATTATGTCGTAAAATCGATTTGCAATTGCTCGAGCTCCTGCTTCACCGCCAATAATTTCGTAAGGTGTTTTTTCTGGGGTAGGCGTTTCAGGCGTTGGTTTCGATTTAGAAAAAAGTCGTTTAATCATAATATTAATAAAGCTCTACAGGGCGAAGAGGTTGCTTCACTATGGACAAATACGCGGTTTTTGGAAATCCAATAAAACATTCGAAATCACCCGCAATACACGCACAATTTGCTGCATCATTAAACGAGCAAATACAATACAGCGCCATTTTAGCACCAACAGATGCATTTGAAAAAACTGTCGCTGAGTTTTTCGCTGCGGGTGGTAAAGGGGCTAATGTCACCTTGCCATTTAAAGAGCAAGCATTTGCCATGGTCGATGAACTTACAGAGCAAGCGAAAATAGCCGGAGCAGTAAACACGATTAAACAACTCGAAGATGGTAGCCTACTGGGGGATAACACCGATGGTGTAGGGCTTGTTAAAGATCTTTTAGCCAATAATGTCACCTTAAAAGGGCAGCGAGTACTTCTTATTGGCGCCGGTGGTGCGGCGCGAGGCGTCATTCAGCCATTATTGAATGAGCAAATCGAAAGTTTAACAATAGCCAACCGTACCGCCGAAAAAGCAAAGGCGCTAGCAAGTCATTTTAATGGTGAAATTGATGTGCAGGGCTTTGCTTTAAATGATATCCCAGCAAACAACTATGATGTGGTAATTAATTCAACCTCAAGTAGCGTAACGAGAGACCTGCCTGGTATAGCTGAAGAGCACGTTGCTAAGTGTCAGTGCGCTTACGATATGTTTTACGCAAATGACGATACCGCATTTATCAGTTGGGTAAAGTTGATTAACCCAACATGTTTAACACTTGATGGTTGTGGCATGCTAGTTGGTCAAGCAGCGCAAGCTTATTTTGTATGGCGCAATAAAATGCCAGAAATCATTCCCGTTGTTAGCGCGCTTAAAGCAGGAGAAATTGCGTGAATCAAGCTATCCAATTTATAGACAGACTCGAATTTAAGCCAGAAGAAAAGCAGTTGGTGTTTTTTGCCCAAGTAAGTGGCTTGATGGTGGAGTGTGTTATTGATACCAGCAAATATGATTTTGCTGATCAAAGCAGTGCGGTTAATTACTTTGAATCTTATCGTTTCGATTACGAAGAACTCGCCGAGCAACTGATCGAAGATGAGCAGTATAACTCGGCAGGACAAGTCGAATTAACCGAGGTGTTTTAGCCCTCAGCTAAGTATTCATCTTTAAGCTGAACATAATTATCAGCAGAGACTTTTAAAAAGGCGCGCTCTTGCTCTGTTAAAGGGCGAGCCTGTTTAACAGGGCTACCGACATAAAGGTAACCAGACTCTAAACGCTTGTTAGGTGGTACTAATGAACCACCACCAATGATCACATCATCTTCAACAATTGCGTTGTCCATCACAATCGCACCCATCCCAACAAGTATACGATTACCAAGTTGACAGCCGTGTAACATAACTTTATGACCGACAGTGACGTCATCACCAATAATAAGAGGGTAACCATCGGGGTTTGACTTAGAAGCTCGGGTTAAATGTAAAACACTGCCGTCTTGAATGTTTGTACGTTCACCAATACGTATATAGTTAACATCACCTCGCGCAGCAACAAGAGGCCATACACTTGAATCTTTACCAAGCGTAATATCACCGACTAAAACCGATGACTCATCAATATAAACACTATTATCGTATGTCGGAGTGATCCCTTTATAAGAACGGATAGTCATAAATTCACCTTTTAATTTAAAAATGCGCTCAGTCTAGTGTAACAGCGAAGCAAATAAATACACCAAAACAGAGCTAAATTGACTGCTAAACAGCCAGTTTTAGGGTGTTTAGTTCAAAAGCTGAGCGAACAGTACGTTTTTTTAAATTTTATTGAAAAAAGTGCTTGCGTAAAAAATCCATCTCCCTATAATGCGACCCCACTGACACGGCGGGCAGCAACGAAAGGCGCTAACAACGTAGCAGAGAGTTAAGTGAAACTTCGGTTTCAAATAATCGAAAGAAAGTTTGAAATTAAGTGTTGACTCGAAAATTTAAGGATGTATTATACGCATCCCTAGCGACAACGTCGCAACGTTCTTTAACAATATAAAGCAATCATCTGTGTGGG